>JBDTCC010000049.1:0-18602 GCA_039923775.1 Gallionella sp.
CTGCTGTCGATGGGCCTGCCGAATTCCCCGATGGCGAATGCCGACATCCGCATCGCGGGCGGTAACTTCATCACGGCGCAACCGATTGGCATCATCAACGGCGTGGACCTGATGCACACCGGCAGCGTGCGCAAGGTGGATGACGCCGCGCTGAAAGACCGCATGGAATTCGGTGAGGTCGTGCTGCTCTCACCGCTCGGCTATTCGCCCACCGGCGAAGTGTTCAATGTCACGCTGGAAGATGTAGCAACCGCGACCGCCATCGCGCTGGATGCCGACAAGTTGATATTCCTGATGGACACCGACGGGGTACATGACAAGAAAGGCGCGCTGCTCAAGGAACTCACCATATCCCAGGCGCAAGAAGTTCTTTCGCGCAAGAAGAAACTGTCCGACGACGTGAACCTGTTTCTGCCCTGCGCGGTGCGCGCCTGCGAAGCAGGAGTCGCGCGCACCCATTTAATCAGCCGCCACACCGACGGCGCGGTGCTGCAGGAACTGTTCAGCGATGAAGGTATCGGCACGATGGTAGTCGAGAGCACGCTCAACACTTTGCGCGATGCCAGCATCGAAGACATCGGCGGCATCCTCGAACTCCTGCGCCCGCTCGAGGAGAACGGCGTTCTGGTACGGCGTTCGCGTGAACTCCTGGAGCAGGAGATCGACCGCTTCGTGGTGCTGGAACACGATCACCGCATCGTCGGCTGCGCCGCGCTGTATCCTTTCCCCGACGAAGCCGCCGCCGAACTGGCTGGACTCGCCGTCGAAACGCAGAGCCGCAATCACGGCTACGGCGAAGTCATCCTGAACCACATGCTCTCCGTTGCTAAGTCGCAGAAGCTGAAAAAACTGTTCGTGCTCACCACCCGCACCGCGCACTGGTTTATCGAGCGTGGTTTCAGCGAAGCCGACGTCTCCGCACTGCCGACGCAGAAGAAGTCGCTGTATAACTACCAGCGGAAGTCTAAAGTTTTCGTCAGAAAGATCTAGTTTGGGGTAAATAGTTAGTCGAAGTAGCTACGGCAAAGTCGCGGGGTGTGACCCCGCGACTTTGTTTTGCTGCCGGACGTCACCCGCAAGGAGCACACCGCCAGATGCTCGCCCATGCGGGCGGTCTTGGCGCAGCCACCGGCGAAGTTGGTTTTGGTTTGGTAAACTACAAATCAACCTAATGAAGATACCTTTTCATTCCAAGGCGCGACCTTAAACAACAGCAGCATCCCCGGTATCGCCAGCACCGCGCACAACAGGAAAAATCCGCTCCAGCCCAGCTGGTCTACAAGCCAGCCCGCTGTGGCATTTACAAAGGTACGCGGCACCGCGGCAAGGCTGGTGAACAGCGCGAACTGGGTGGCGGTATAGGCGGGATGGGTGGTCTTAGCAATATAGGCAACGAAGGCCGCTGTGCCCAGCCCGACGCCGGCTGCTTCGAGTCCGATCACAAACGCGAGCTGGGTCAGATGCAGCATGGTCCCTTCCGCCTGAACTCCCTGCAATGCCAGCCAGTAGAATCCGAAGATGCTCACCACCTGCACCACACCGAACAGCCACAGCGCACGGTTGATGCCGATCTTCAGCATCCAGATGCCGCCGAGCAGCGCGCCTATCACTGCCGGCCACAGCCCGGCGTTCTTGGCGATCAAACCGATCTGCGATTTGGAAAATCCCATGTCGAGATAGAACGGCGTGGCCAGCGAGGTGCACAGGCTGTCTCCCAACTTGTAGAAGAACAGGAACGCCAGTATCAGCAGCGCGCTTTTCCAGCCCTTGCGTGTGATGAACTCGTGGAACGGCTCGACCACCGCTTCTCGGAGTGTTCTGGGGGGATCGGCACGATGCGGCTCGTCGACCAGCAGCGTCATCACCATGCCGGGCAACATGAACAGCGCGGTAATCATAAAAACCATGTC
The DNA here is from genome assembly GCA_039923775.1 of Gallionella sp. Taxonomy (GTDB): domain Bacteria; phylum Pseudomonadota; class Gammaproteobacteria; order Burkholderiales; family Gallionellaceae; genus Gallionella. Next base: position 1,911 of record JBDTCC010000049.1, read on the forward strand.
CCACGGCAGGTGGTCGGCCAGGATAAGCGCCAGCGAGCCCGGTATCAATCCCGAGATTCGGTAGGCATTCACGTGCACCGCGTTGCCCAGTCCCAGCTCGTTATCGAACAGCAACTCTCGTCGATAGGCATCCAGCGCGATGTCCAGCGTGGCGCTCAGCAACGCCAGCAACGTGGTGAGCATCACGATCATGCGCAAATCATGTTGCGGCGAAAACCCTCCCAGTGATGCAATCACCACCAGCAGTGCTCCCTGCATCAGCAGCATCCAGCCGCGCCGACGGCCCAGCGCCGGTACTGCATAACGATCCAGCAACGGCGCCCACAGGAACTTCCAGGTATAGGGAAACTGGATCAACGCAAATGCGCCGATGACCTTGAGATCAATGTGCTCGGTGCGCAGCCAGGCGGGAACCAGATTGAGCAGCAGGTACAGCGGCAGACCGGAAGCGAACCCGGTGAACACGCAGATCAGCATGCGCCGGGTGAAGAGCTGCTGCCAGACGCTCACAAAGTACCTTTCACAACTACTGTGCCTGATGATACTGCGCCGAAATGCGCTCGCAACGTTGTGCGGAGGACTTTGAACTTCATCAAAACTATATCCCGCGCTGGAATCGGTACACCGCAGTGCTGCCGAGCAGGTTCGGCAACAACTGAACTTCATTCTTTCCGGTCATCACTCTGCGGTCTAGCACGGCCACATGCCTATCGTCGCAGAATGTCTCGAAGTCATGCAATGTGCACAGGTGCACGTTGGGGGTGTCGTACCACTGGTAGGGCAGTTCCCTTGATACCGGCATATTGCCGCGCAATATTTTCAGGCGGTTGCGCCAATAGCCAAAGTTGGGAAAACTGACGATGCCCTCCCGCCCGACCCGCAGCATCTCCTGTATCAGCGGTTCGGTATGGCGGGTGGCCTGCAGTGTTTGCGACAGCAGCACATAGTCGAATGAATTGCTTTCGAAATCCGCCAGGCCGGAATCCAGATCGCCCTGAATCACGTTCACCCCGTTGGCGATGCATGACAACACATTGAGATCGCTGATCTCGACACCATAGCCGCGCACATTCCGGGTTTCCTTTAGATAACGCAGCAGGCTGCCATCCCCGCAACCCAGATCAAGCACCGTCGCGCCATCCGGAATCCAGGCGGCGATTGCGGCGAAATCAGGCCGCTGCTGGATAAATTTCGCACCGAACTGGTTCATGATGAAAATTCCCCAGCAACCCTGTCGAGACTGTTGCGCATCACGTCAAAATAATAGGCATCCTGCATCAGGAACGAATCATGTCCGTTCGCCGAAGTGATTTCCGCATAACTGACATTGCACCGGTTGTGCAACAGGGGCCGCACGATCTCGCGCGAGCGTTGCGGCGAAAATCGCCAGTCGGTGGTAAACGACACCACCAGAAAATTCGCTTTTGCCCGTGAAAACGCCTTGTTCAGATCGCCGCCAAAGTCATGTGCCGGGTCAAAATAATCTAGCGCCTTGGTCATCAACAGATAGGTGTTGGCGTCGAAATAGGCGGCAAACTTGTCACCCTGATATCGCAGATAGGACTCGATCTCGAATTCAATGTCGTAGTTGTATTTGAAGCTGCCGGTACGCAACTCGCGTCCGAACTTGTTCGCCATCGCATCATCGGACAGATAGGTGATATGTCCCAGCATGCGTGCCAGCCTCAATCCGCGGGTCGGCACCACGTTGTGCCGGTAGAAATCGCCGCCATGAAAATCCGGATCGGTGAGTATGGCATTGCGTGCCACATCGTTGAATGCGATGTTCTGCGCGGTGAGGCGCGGCGCGGCGGCGATCGCAAACACGTTGCGCACTCGGTCGGGATAAGCCAGCGACCATTGCAGTGCCTGCATCCCGCCCAGACTGCCGCCGATCACCGCAGCGAATTGCACGATGCCGAGCAGGTCGGCCAGACGCGCCTGCGACGCCACCCAGTCTTCCACCGTGACAACCGGAAAGGTCGATCCGTAAGCATGTCCCGTCTCCGGATTGATCGTGCCCGGGCCGGTCGAACCGTCGCAACCGCCTAGATTATTGAGTCCGATGACAAAGAACTTGTCCGTGTCAATTGGTTTGCCGGGGCCTATCATGGTGTCCCACCAGCCCACATTCTTGGGATCATCGGCATAATATCCGGCGACATGATGGTGGCCGGACAGCGCGTGGCAGATCAGGATTGCGTTGGATTTTTCTGCATTCAGCGTGCCATAGGTCTCATACACCAGTTCATAGCACGGCAACACCGTGCCGCTGCGAAAAATCAGCGGAGTGTCGAATGTTGCGCGTTGCGCGTTTACGATGCCTATGCTGCCCGATGCACTCAAAGTGCCTCCCCGAAAACAGAAAACCCGCTCGACTAAAGCGGAGCGGGTTGCCTCGCTTTAGCTGGTATGTTTAGAGTGCCCCGCAAGCTGATGTCAAATCGGCACTGATGAAACTTCTGTTATAACTTCTGGCCATTCGGCTAAGTCACCCAACAACGGTGGCATAAGCCGCTGGTTAACACTCGTTAAGTCATTGGTTATGGTGCGCAGTTTCCGCGTTTTGTGAAATACTGTCAATGAGCGGGACACTTCAACGTTTATGCGGGCATTTCTTTTTGGTGCAATCCGCGTAGATATGCAGCGAATGGTCGCGAATGGCGAATCCCAGCCCGGCTGCCACTTTTTCCTGGCGCGTCTCGATGGCCGCATCGTAGAACTCCTCGACATGACCGCATTGCAGACAAACGATGTGATCGTGATGATCCCCCTTGTTCAACTCGAATACCGACTTGCCGCCTTCGAAATGGTGTTTCACCAGCAATCCGGCCTGCTCGAATTGTGTCAGTACCCGGTATACCGTCGCCAGACCCACGTCCTCTCCAATGTTGAGCAACTGCCTGTAAACGTCTTCCGCGCTCAAGTGTCGTTCTTTGCTGTTTTCAAACAGATCAAGCACCTTGAGCCTTGGCAGGGTGGATTTGAGGCCTGCACTTTTGAGGTGTTCCGGTTGGTCCATATGACTGTCTCTCAGGTCGGGAAAACATCATGTCAGAACTTTCTTGCAAATGCAAATGAGAACGATTATCATTCGTAACAGTTACCAAGGAGACTGCTTTGAAACACTTGTTGCTCGTTGCACTGTTGCTGCCAATCGCTGCCCACGCTGACGAATATATGCTTACGATCAGGGATCATAAATTCCAACCGGCCGAGCTCGCGATTCCTTCCGGCGCCCGGATTAAACTCAAAGTCGAAAATCAGGACGGCATTCCCGTGGAATTCGAGAGCACCGATCTCTCCCGCGAGGTCATCGTGCCGGGACAGGGCCAAGTGACGATATACATCGGGCCATTAAGTCAGGGGAGTTACCGATACTTTAACGATTTCAACCGCGATATGCAGGGCGTGATTGTGGCGAAACCTGCCGTCGGCAAGGAGAACTAGCATGCTCGCAACTGCGGTCATCATGTTTCGGGAAGTGCTGGAAGCTTCCCTCATCATAGCGATAGTGCTCGGTGCAAGCCGCGGGATCGCAGGGCGCGGGCGCTGGATCTCGGCCGGTATCGGTCTCGGTTTGCTCGGGGCATCCGTCGTGGCTATTCTCGCCAATGTCGCCTCATCTGAATTTTCCGGCAACGGACAGGCGATTCTCAATGCGGTGATTTTGCTCAGTGCGGTAGCCATGCTCACCTGGCATAACGTGTGGATGAGCGCGCATAGCCGGCAGCTTTCATCAGAGCTCAAGGCCGTCGGTATGGACGTTCAATCCGGTCAGCGTCCCTTGGCCGCATTGCTGGTCATCACGATGGTGGCGGTGATGCGCGAGGGATCCGAGGCGGTGCTGTTTCTTTGGGCGATTGCCACCAGCGGCGAGCAAGATCTGAATATGATCATGGGCGGTCTGGGCGGAGTGATCGCCGGCATCATGGTGGGCTTGTTGTTATATATCGGTCTATTGCGCATCCCTGTCCGACATTTTTTTTCAATCACGAGCTGGCTGATCCTGCTCCTGGCCTCCGGCCTGGCGGCCCAGGCTGCCGGCTTTTTGAACCAGATCGGTCTGCTCCCCTCGCTCGGGAATGGCGTCTGGAATACCTCTGACATCCTGAACCAGTCCAGTTTGCTCGGGCAATTACTGCACATTCTGGTCGGTTACATCGCCCGTCCATCCGGAATACAGATCGTGTTCTACATCGGCACATTCCTGACCATACTAATCCTGATGCGTGCCTATGGCGGCAGCAACAGGCAAGTCAGGGTGGCAGGAAATCCGGCGTAAACCAACCTTGCCGGCCAGGGCGCATATTGGCAATCCATTGCAGGGAAACATTTATACAGGCCTATCTGATGATAATGAACCGAATACTGAATCCCGTTCTGGCTCTGGCTTTCCTGTCCGTCTTTGGAATCAAAGTTGCCCTGGCGGACAATGACTACATTGTCTATTCGCCCTATGTGGTCCAGGGGCAAAGTGAAGTTGAAGTGTATGGATTCAGTTATCAGGATGCCCGCAGCAACCTCAACGGGTCAAGCGGTTACAACATATCAGTCGCCCATGCTTTCACCCGTTGGTGGAAAGCAGAAGTTTATGTCGGTTCATTCAATCGCAACCCCGGGGGGTCGACACGCCTGACAGGCTATGAATTTGAAAACACATTTCAAATTTCCGCACCGGGTGAATTCTGGGCGGATGTTGGATTCCTGGCATCATATGAATACAACAAACAACCCGGAATATCGGACAGTGTCGAATTCGGTCCGCTATTGGAGAAGCTGTCCGGACATATCGACCAGCGCCTGAACCTGATCTGGAAAATGCCTTTTGGCAGCGGTACAGGGGTAGCCAATGAATTCCGGTCTTCTTACAGCATCCGCTATAAAGCGGAATATAACAGGGCGACATTTGCGCCGGGAATCGAGGCCTACTACCGTCCGACCGATAACGCCACGCAAGCCGGCCCGGTACTATACGGTGAACTGCGGGCAGATGCAGAAAACGAACTGGAATACAGTCTGGGCGTTGTTTTCGGTATCAGTCAGGGTGCTCCCGACAAAACGCTTTTGGCCCGGCTCGAATATGAGTTTTTTTGAACCCAAGCCAGGCTGATGACGGGGCACCGCTAGGCGTTGAGCCTGTCCAGCAGTTCGCGTATCTTCATCGGATCATCGGAACGCAGTATCTTCTGGGTAAACGGGGCGATCTCGACCAGGCTGGTGGTGAGCACACGCTGCTTGATGTTGGGCACCTGCGCAGAATACATCGAAAACTGGCGCAATCCGAATCCCAGCAGCAAACGCGTGTAAGCCAGCTCACCGGCCATTTCGCCGCAGACCGACACCGGCACGCCGAGTTTGTTTGACGTGGAAATGATGAGCGACAGCAAGTGCAGTACCGCGGGATGCAGCGGGTCATAGAGATGCGCGACTTCCTCGTCGGTACGATCTATCGCCAACGTGTACTGGATCAGGTCGTTGGTACCGACGGACAGGAAGTCCAGCTTCCGGGCAAAAACATTGAGCGCCAAAGCCGCAGCCGGTATCTCGATCATGCCACCAATCTTGACCTCGCGGTCATAGGGTATGCCCTCGTCATCCAGACTTTGCTTCGTTGCAGCGATGAACTGCAGCGTCTGGTTGAGTTCGGACGCACTGGACAACATTGGTATCAGTATCTTGACGTTGCCGTAATGCGTGGCACGCAGCAGTGCACGCATCTGGGTGCGAAACAATTGTGGTTCAGCCAGGCAAAAACGGATTGCGCGCAGCCCCAACGCCGGATTGTTTGCGACGCGCTTTACTCCATTCAATTGTTTATCCCCGCCCAGATCGAAAGTACGGATCGTGACGGGTTGGCCTTCCATACCCGCTGCAGCTGCACGATAGGCTTCGAATTGCTCCTCCTCATCCGGCAGGCTGTCGCGATTGAGAAACAGGAATTCGCTGCGGAATAAACCAATTCCGGTGGCGCCATTCGCTTTCACCTCGGCGATATCCTCGGGTTTTTCGATATTTGCATACAACTCGATGGGCATTCCATCCAGGGTATTGGCCCGGGCGGTACGCAGCCGTTTTAGTTTCTTGCGCTCCAGTTCCCAGACACTCTGGCGCAGCTTGTATTCGTCGAGTATCAGTTTGTCAGGATTGACGATCACCACGCCCTGCTCGCCGTCAAGGATCAGCAGATCGTCCTCGCGGATCAGTTGTCGTGCATGATGCAGACCCACCACGCAGGGCGTGTTCAGGCTGCGCGCAACGATCGCGGTGTGCGAAGTCCCACCACCCACATCGGTGATGAATGCCGCATATTGATGCGGCTTGAACTGGATCAGATCTGCGGGGCTCAAGTCATGCGCCACGAGTATCGTCTCGATATCATGACGCGCAGACGGCGGCTGGTGCCCGGGTTGTCCGAGCAATTGCTTGAGCAGCCGTTCTGCCACCTGCGTCACATCGGTCTGCCGCTCCCGCAAATAACTGTCCTCGAATTCGTCGAATTGCGCAACCAGGGTCTCGGTCTGCACTTTGAGCGCCCACTCGGCATTGCATTGCTCTTTGGCGATCATCTCGCGCGGCGCGACGCTCAGCAGCGGGTCGTCCAGAATCATCTGGTGCAACTCGAGGAATGCGTCGAATTCTGCCGCGGCGTAGTTCGGACGATTGCTGCGCATGCTGGTGAATTCGTTGCGTGTTGCCAGCAGCGCATTATCAAATCGCGCAATCTCTTCCTCAATGAACTTCTTGGGCAGCGCGTAATGCGCCACATCCAGCGAGGTATGCGAAATCAGGTGGGCATAACCGATGGCTATGCCGTTGGAAACTGATATCCCGTGCAGCGTAAAGCTCACTCGCCTTCCCCAAAGTAATCGTTAATCAGGTTCAGCAATTCCTGCATCGCCTCGGCCTCACCTTCGCCGTTCGTTTCGATGTTTATCGTGCTGCCCTTGGCAGCGGCCAGCATCATCACGCCCATGATACTTTTGGCGTTCACACGGCGGTTATTCCGCGACAGCATCACGTCGCACTTGAAGCCGGAAGCAAGTTGCGTAAGTTTCGCCGAGGCGCGCGCATGCAGACCGAGTTTGTTGATGATGAGCACATCCTGTTGCAACATTTAACCCGCCATCCTGACGATGCATTCTCGTCCGCCTTCGACTGCAATCTCAGCCAGTTCGGGCAAGGGTTTTTCCGGACTGCACACCACGCGCAACAGCATGGGCAGATTCACCCCCGCCACCCCGATCACGCGTTCGGCATGACAAAGTTGCCGCCCGATGTTGCTGGGCGTTGCGCCAAACACGTCCGCCAGAATCAACACCCCACCTCCGGTGTCGAGTTGCTTGATGAGCGTCTGGCCCTCAACCAGTTTGAGTTGCGGATCATCACTGGCCAATACCGATAGGGCCTTAAGATTGGGCGGCACTTCACCCAGCACATGTTTCACGCAATCCACAAAGCTGTCACCCAGCCCGTTGTGCGTCACCAATAAAATTCCAGCCACAAATTACCCCTGCCAATTAAATCATTACGATCAGATATGCCACCAGCAACGCAATGCCCGGCAAGGCAATCCAGCCATATCGTGATAACCAGCGCAACACTCTGGTTTTGTCGGTATCCACTTTACGCTCCCTGGCAACGATCAGGCCAATCTTGCGCAATGCGTTGATCGCTGCTGCGCGTTGCACTTTTTGTTCCATGATTTCCGATCCGGGGTTATTCACGGTTCGACCTCCGGGTGAATGTTACTGTCGGTGAATTTTAGCCGCTTCTGCAATTCATCTGTGAGATGAATTTTACCCTGTCCATCGACCAGCATCGCCTCTGTCAGGCCCATCTCTCTGGCGGCAGCACGCCAGCCTCCTGCCCCCGATATGAACAACGGCTTGGAATCAGCATCGGACAACACTCCCGCGTGCGGCCCATGCGTCAGTATGGTAACCGCCTGCACGCCCTGCACGGGGTAACCGCTGCGCGGGTCAATCAGATGGCAATAACGCACATTGCCTATCATGAAGTAACGCTGATAATCTCCCGAGGTGCCAATGGCTTCGCCGTCGTGCAGATCCAGGGTCGCCAGCGCCCCGGATTTGCGCGGATCCTGGATGCCGACGCGCCACGGGCGATCCCCGTGCCGACCCAGGGCCAGAATATTCCCGCCGATGTTGATCAACGCATTGTGGATTCCCTGTTTGCGCAGCAGGTCGGCGGCGCGATCCAGTGCATAGCCTTTGGCATAACCGCCCAAATCCACTTGCACAAACCTGTTTTTACTCTGCGCCTTGCCGTGCGCAATTGTGATGTCGCTCATCTGCGGATTGGCGGCAACCCATAAACCGATTTTCTTTTTGTCGGGTTGCACAGGCTTGAACTGGTCGGAGTGAAACCCCCAGAGCTGCACCAATCCCCCGATGGCCGGATTGAACAGGCCCTGCGACTGCCGAGATAGCTGCGTGGCATCCCGCAGTATCGAGGCCAGTTCCGCTGAAACGACAATACTTTCGCCCTTCGCAAATGCCGTATTCATTTCGCTTAGTTCGCTTGGCTGCCACGCGTGCAACATTTCGTGCAATCGCTGAAACTCATGCATCACCTGGCTCACCGCCTGTCTGGCGCGCGGCTCGGGTACGCCATACACGCTCACCTCGACCAGCGTGCCGAAAACATAACCCTGTTCCTGATACAACTGTTCCTTGTTTTTACACCCGGCAAGCAGCAGAAGGATAACGATAGCGAGAAGTCGAATCGGTTTGGCCATTACTATGGGTTTTCAGCTGCCTCGATTTCCAGGGATGCGGCCAGCAACGCCAATCTCGCCACCACGCCGTATGCATAAAAACGGTTGGGCGTGTCATCCGGTCCCCGGTCCGGATTGGGCAGCGTGCAATGTGTCTCGAATGCCAGCGGCATGAAATGCATTCCGGGGGCGTTGAGATTTTCGTCCGTACCCCGACTGGTATGCACACGATAAAATCCGCCGACCACGTAGTGATCGATCATATATACCACCGGCTCGGCAACCGCTTCGTTGATCTGCTCGAAGGTGTATACCCCCTCTTGTATCAGCACATCCGATACGGCCACGCCTTCCTTCACCACTGACATCTTGTTGCGCTGTTTGCGGTTCAGGCCGGTGATTTCACTCGGGTCTTTCACCGTCATAATACCCATGCCGTACGTCCCCGCGTCGGCTTTGACGATCACGAACGGATCGTTTTTCACGCCATACTCGGCATATTTGACACGTATCTTTTGCAACACGATATCCACCTGTGCGGCAAGGCACTCCTCCCCGACCCGCTCCTGGAAATTGACCTGATCGCAGGTGGCAAAATACGGGTTGATCAGCCACGGATCAATTCCGAGCTGCTCGGCGAACTCATTTGCCACACGGTCATAGCCTGCAAAATGATGCGATTTGCGCCGCGCATGCCAGCCAACTGATAGCGGCGGGTAAACCGGCTGTTCCAGATTTTTCAATATGTCGGGCACACCCGATGACAAGTCGTTGTTAAGCAGCACCACGCACGGATCAAAGTCTGCCAAACCCAGGCGATTTCCCTTGCGCACCAGCGGCTCCAGCGTCAACGTGCTGCCATTGGGCAATTGAATCTGTGTGGCCGCGGTGATCTCCGGCAATAGGCTGCCGATGCGCACCCGCATACCGGCCTGTTTGAGAATCAGTTCGATCTGTGCCACGTTCTGCAAATAGAACACATTGCGTGTGTGGTTCTCCGGAATCAGCAACACACCGCGTGCTTCGGGACAGATCTTTTCCACCGCGCTCTGCATGGCCAGCACGCACAAAGGCAGAAATTCGGGGTTGAGATTATTGAAACCGCCGGGGAACAGATTGGTATCCACAGGTGCAAGTTTGAATCCGCTGTTGCGCAAATCCACAGAGGCATAAAACGGCACGGCGTGCTCCAGCCACTTCGTGCGAAACCAATGTTCTATGCTTGGCATGGCCGTCAGGAAGCGTCGTTCCAGATCATGCAAAGGGCCGGTCAGTGCGGTGGTGAGATGGGGAACCATAATGCTTTGCAGAAAATTGACTCGTTACATTCTAGCCGATAGCGGCCGTCTCGGGAAAAATCTGCGGCCAATTATTAAACTGTCTGCCTTAGTCGCGCATAATTTCGGCTCGCAAAAAAGCCGGCTCAAGCCGGCTTTTTCCAGAAATGTTGCCAGTTTACTTGTCCAGTGCCAGGACGAATTCAACCAATTTCTTGATGTCAGCCTGTTTCTTTCCTGCCGGATCCATGCCGGGCATAGGAACTTTACCCCACACTCCGCCACCACCCTTGGAGACTTTGGTAACCAGCTTGGCTTCAGCCCCCGCAACTCCTTTGTATTTCTTGGAAATGTCCATCCAAGCCGGGCCAACTATCTTATGGTCAATCGAGTGACACGCAGTGCAACCGCTGCTTTTTGCCAGGGGCGGCATGTCGGTTGCCATTGCGCTGCCTGCAACCATCAGACCTGCCACTGTCATGCTAAAAATAATAGATTTCATACTTCCTCCGTCATGTTAAAAAATAATAAACTGTTACAATGAATAAATGTCGCGATCCAAAGCTAAGGGCCCCCTGCGATACAAAACACCCCCCTCCGTATGAGATTCTATACCCCTGACAGGGTAATAACAATGTTCATCATGGGGAAATACCGTGGTTGTATTAACCTGATTGCGTGATCGCCATCCTTCATTGACCCCGGATAATGCAAGCCCTAAGGTGTGACGTCAGCCTTACTTGTTTTTGCGAGCCCTGTTTTGATCATGACAATATGTGTAAGCAAGTGCTCTGTATTGATTGGTGAACTAGCCTGTTGGAATACGCCGGCAACCAATCAGTCAGTCGACGTTAAAATTTCACGGCCCTGTTGATTGTCCATCATTCGCCTGCCTGTCGTTTTCCTGCGGCCGGTGATCACCAGCCCGCCCATATTCCACGTCGTCAGCCACGGCCCGTTTTCTCCGAATGGGTTTACTGTACGGTGATCGCTTCCGCTTCTCATGTTCATGTTTCCCTGCCATGCAAAAAGCCAGCAACTTGAATATCCCCAGTCACACCGGTTTGCCTTGCCTCTTGTACTTATTTTGCGGGTGGGTATATGTGCTTTCCGCCTGCACAGATGCAGTCCGGCAGCCTCCGCGCTCAGGTTGTCGGTGTCAATATGCGGGTAATAATGCCGCGCAGTGTTAAAATTGCGCTCCAAAATTTCCCAAAATCTATTTTTTACATGCTTTCCACCGCTAACATCACCATGCAGTTCGGGGCCAAGCCCCTGTTTGAAAACGTTTCCGTCAAATTCGGCGACGGCAATCGTTACGGCCTGATCGGCGCGAACGGTTGCGGCAAATCCACCTTCATGAAAATACTCGGCGGCGACCTTGAGCCGACTTCAGGCAATGTGATGATCGACAAGAATGAACGTCTCGGCAAGTTGCGCCAGGATCAGTTCGCCTTCGAGGACATGCGCGTGCTGGATGTGGTCATGATGGGACATTCCGAGATGTGGGCGGCGATGTCAGAACGCGATGCAATCTATGCAAACCCTGATGCCAGCGAAGAAGACTACATGCGCGCCGCCGATTTGGAGGCTGAATTTGCAGAATATGACGGGTACACCGCTGAACCGCGCGCCGGAGAATTGTTGCTCGGCGTCGGCATTGCCATCGAGTTGCACCAGGGGCCGATGAGCGCGGTCGCCCCCGGCTTCAAGCTGCGCGTGCTGCTGGCGCAGGCATTGTTCTCCAATCCGGACATTCTGTTGCTCGACGAGCCGACCAACAACCTCGACATCAATACCATCCGCTGGCTGGAAAATATCTTGAATGCTCGTAACTGCACCATGGTGATCATCTCGCATGACCGCCACTTTCTGAATAGCGTGTGCTCACACATGTCCGATCTGGATTATGGCAGGATCACCACTTACCCGGGTACCTACGACGACTACATGTTCGCCTCCACGCAGGCGCGCGAGCAGCAATCGGCGGACAATGCCAAGGCCAAGGAAAAAGTCGCCGAACTGAAAGCCTTTGTGGCGCGCTTTTCGGCGAATGCCTCCAAGGCCAAACAGGCCACCTCGCGCGCGCGCCAGATCGACAAAATTAAAATAGAAGATATCAAGCCGTCCAGCCGCCAGTATCCGTTTATCCGTTTTGAATACGACGAACGTGAAAAGCTGCATCGAACCGCGGTTGAGGTGCAGCACTTGACCAAGGGCTTCGACAAGGTGCTGTTCTCCAACGTCAACTTCCGCATCGATGCGGGTGAAAAAGTCGCGATCATCGGCCCCAATGGTATCGGCAAGACCACGCTGCTACGCTGTCTGGGGGGAGATCTGCAGCCCGACACCGGCACCATCAAATGGACCGACAAGGCCAAGACCGGCTACTACGCCCAGGATCACACTGCCGATTTTGCCGAAGACAAACACATGACCGACTGGATGGCCTATTGGCGCGGCCCGAACGATGACGACCAGACCGTGCGTGCCACCTTGGGTCGTCTGCTGTTCTCCGGCGATGATGCCAAAAAACGGGTGAAGATTCTGTCCGGCGGTGAAAAGGGGCGCATGCTGTTCGGCAAGTTGATGCTGCAAAAATCCAATGTGCTTTTGATGGACGAACCGACCAACCACATGGACATGGAGTCGATCGAGTCGCTCAACACCGCGTTGCTGGAATTCAAAGGGACGCTGATGTTCGTCAGCCATGACCGCGAGTTCGTATCATCGCTGGCGACGCGCATTATCGAAATCACCGCCAAGGGTATTTCCGATTACCACGGCACGTATGAAGAATATCTGCGCGACCAGGGCATGGCTTTATAAAAACTCATGCCACCCTCCCCGCGGCCGCGATCGATCAAGCCGAAAGGAATCTGCGCGACATTCTGGATCTGTCCATAGGGCACACTCAGGCACGATCCGCAGTTGTGGTCTGGGATGGGCAATGCGAACTTGCAGTTGCGCTCACCCTGGCCTACCGGCGCTGTCTGCCCGATGCGAAGTTCATCGATTTCGCCAGTCTGACGGCCGAGGCAATACTCAACGAATTCGAACGGTTGTCTTCCGGCGATCTTGTGGTACTGATCCAGTCCACCAGTTTCAGGCTGGATGCCTTCCGCATACGCGTCGAACTTTTCAAGCGCTCGCTGAAGGTGATTGAGCATCCGCATTTGGAGCGCATGACGGGCGGGGAAGCACTGACTTACATTGACTCCCTGGCCTATGACCCGGCTTATTTCCGCGGTGTAGGTAACGCCCTGAAAGCCCGCCTTGACCATGCCAAAGTCGGCGTAATCGACAGTGGCGGCGAGCAATTGATATTTCCGTCCGGATTCGAGCCTGCCAAACTCAATGTTGGCGATTACCGAAACATGCACAATGTCGGTGGCCAGTTCCCCATCGGCGAGGTGTTCACCGAAGCCCGTGAACTGGAATCAGTGCATGGCCGCGTGCGCATCTCGATCTTTGGCGACACAGCCTTTTCGGTCAACAAACCCGATCAGCCCATCACCCTGCTGGTCAGCAACGGGCGCGTGACCGGAACGCTGGAATCCACCCCGGAGTTCGATCAGGTAATTGCCAACATTCGTGCCGACGAGGGTGAAGTCTGGGTGCGTGAGCTGGGCCTGGGACTGAACAAGGCATTCACACAAGACAGGATAGTCAGGGACATCGGTACGTTCGAGCGCATGTGCGGCGTACATCTGTCACTGGGCGCCAAGCACGGCAGCTACAACAAACCCGAGATCAAGAAGTCTGCAGCCAGGCATCATGTTGATGTTTTTGTCCTGACGAACACCGTCACGCTGGACAATGAAGTGGTCTATCGCAACGGTGCATGGCTGGTGAATTCTATGAGCCAGCCCGAAAACTGAATGCATAGCGGCGATTGAGCCCGCGTGTGCTGCCCGCAAAGCTTGCTGTCGACATCCCGAAGGAGCTGCTCATCTGTGAAGCGGCAGACCTTTCAAGCAAAGTTCATTAGCGATCACTTGTTACAAGCGTCGAAACATTGCTCCTTGGTGCGATCGGTATATTGCCTGCACCTCGAAAAACACAGGTCAAAGGAGTTCGGGGTTGACCCTGCTTGCACAGGCGCCTTTTCCTGGGGCCCGACAACCACATCAGGTGGCGGAATAATTTTTACATGCTGCAACTCGGGGTCGGTTCCGTTAATGAAGCCCAGAGAATCAAAGCAAAGGTTAAGCCTCCTTGCCAAATCAATAACAACCCCGCGCCCCAACTTGTCCTGTATCTCTGGATGGGCATTATGCTTCATATCCAGTGTCACACCAAAATCATCAAGATCCCGTTCTTTGGCATGGTCAAGTCGGGCCGGGATTGAGCCAAGCGCCATGATCTCACCGCTTTTACCAATGATCGCAACGCTCAGGTTGGCACGGAATTCCAGCTTCGCGTCTCCCCCGATATTGTTATTCTTAAGCAATACATTTATCCCCTCACCCAGATAATTTTTCTGGTAATCCTGTTGAACACTGTCTTTCTTATCCGCGGCTGCCCGCACAACAAATATCGCATCCAGATCATTTTTGCGTGCCAGATCTGCAAATGCTTGCTTGGCACGTGTGGCATTCAAGCCACTCGCAGTATTCAATTTTGTCAATAATGCCGATCTGTCGTATTCGACATTTTTCAGGGTCCAGCCCGGATAAGACTTGGCGATCCTTGCACGGGACACGTAAAGGATACTGTCAGTCACTTTGCTGCCCGCATCGAACTTTGTATAAATATCGGAAGATGCAAATATTCCGATTTTTGCAAAATTGACGCTCTCCGGCACGAGGGAGACAATCGCAATGTTCTTGATCCCGCTTTTGTTCCGCTCGGTCAAATGTTGCGGAGCGGTGGCGCAGCCGGACAAAAACATGGCGATTGCAACTATGCGTATGATCGGGTTCGATGCAAGTTTCATTTTAGTTTTCCAGTTCAATCTGACCAATTGTGCCATTGTACTATCAACAAATAGCTGTTTAAAAAATCAATTGCAAAAGGTTTGCTTTTGGCCCATCCGCTTGATTCTTCAATATCATAGCTCGGCGGTTGGAATGGCGCTATGCAAAGAAACATGTATATGCACTTCGCATCTTCATGCGTCATGCGATACGCGCCGATTCCCTGTCTTTCGATGCAAAGGAATTGGGTCGGCGCTTTGCGGCGCTGGCGTAACAATTCTCGATGGGTTCGATGCCGGGCAGGTCATTGGGCAGGACACGAATAACATAGACCACGGCGACACAGTTGAAGACCCGCTACGTTACGGACGCGACATCGAGAAGGCGGTATTATCCGGAGAACTGCGTTATCACGTGAAAAGCCGTGTGCAAGCGTTTGGCAACAAGACCATCGTGGTCCGCTGAACTTTATTCCCGCAGTGATACGTTTGTAACCTAGAAAAGGTAAGCCATGAAAAGCCTGATATTTGCAGTCTTAGTCTATGCGTTTTCGTCACCGGTTTTTGCACAGCAACCGGCAGCGGAGTCTGCATTTGCCGAGCCATCCGTCGTCTATTGGAACTCGGCGGAAGGCAAGACACTGCGCGCCCGCATGCCGGCCGATGCGGATTACTGGCAACTCGCCCCGAACTTTACCGCACAGATTACCCAGTCGTATTGCTCCGTGGCCAGCGCCATCACCGTGCTCAACTCGATGCCGATCGCGAAACCCGTTGATCCCACCTACGCGCCCTACGCTTATTTCACCCAGAGCAACTTTTTTACCCCCGCGGTAGTGAAAGTGATCGGCCCGCAGACTGTACTCGCGATGGGCATGACACGCGGGGAAATGGCTGAAACGCTGTCTCGCCAGGGTGTGAAGGCAATCTCCATTGCGGGCGACACCTTCAGCGATGAGAGTCTGCGCGCCCTGCTGAAGAAAGCGCTGGGCGACGACGGGCAGTTTGTGCTGGCCAATTATTATCGCGCCACACTGGGACAGGTCGGCGGAGGTCACTGGTCTGCGCTGGCTGCCTACGATGTCCAGTCCGACAGCGTGTTGATCCTTGATGTGGCCAAATACAAATATCCGCCCGCATGGGTCAGCATCAGCCTGCTGCGGCAGGCGATCGCCACGACAGACAGGACCAGCAATAAAGCGCGCGGGTTGGTTATTGTTTCAAAATAGGCAGTAGGCAAGACTCATCAATCACATCTGTTCGGTGCGAAGCAAGACGCCTCTGGAAGTTTTCCGGCAGGGTTTGGCGCGTAAACCGAGACTACTAATTTTCTCCTGCCTGATGATAAAAGGGGCTGCCAACACTGCGCACAAACAGCCCGCGAAAATTTATGTAAATACGTTTGCGTAGCTCATCATTTCCGTCTCCGCTTTTCGGGATTCGGGGATCGAAACCTGATTATCACGAAGAAATGCGAACCTCCGCTCCCGCTTCTATAGTGTCGAACAACTGCGCTTCCCGGCCATTGACAGTACAAACCAGGTTGTCGTCATCAAGTCCCTCTACCCACTGGTCGCCTCGCCTATACAGGCGGCACAGCAACTGACCGAACGTAAAACGCCCATCCGGGATAGCCATGCGCTCGGAGGTCATCTTCAGCGATTCGGTGGTATGGCCCGAGTACATGATCTCGACTTCATGCCTGCTTGCGTGTGTATTGGGATGCGTCGGATAGGGCTGTTTATTTGCCCTGTCGG
>JBDTCC010000050.1:0-5745 GCA_039923775.1 Gallionella sp.
TTTTCACCGATGGGAATTTCTTCCGGACCTTCTCTGCGCAGCGTGCGCAACAACCTCTCGAACACCGGACGAATACCGCCACGTACATGCAGTCGCGACATAGGCGAACGTGCCAGATGAGTCTCCAGGGTATCGATATGTACCAGCCGGTTATTCAGCACCGCATCGCTCCAGCCATTGCTGGTCCATTCACTCAGGTTGGAACCGACTGCCAGGATCAAGTCCACCTCCTTATCTTCTACCGCCGCAACGGCGGAACGGTGACCGGCAAAACCGAATACGCCCCGGTACATAGGATGGCGCGGACTGATAAATCCCTTGGCATCCGGCGTAACCACAAATACGCCGCTCATTCTTTCAATCAGTTCGACGATCAGGTCTATGGCCTCACCACATCCACCGCCAATCAATACCACCACTTTTTTCGACTGGGTCAATAGCCCCTGCAGTTCACGAACTGCCGCATCATCAACAGCAGAAAGCGGATTGAGCAGATGTGCCAAATCGTAGGCCGGGCCCCTTTCCATTATCGTGCGCTGTATATCCAACGGAATACTGAGGTGAACCGGGCCGGGTGTAGGCTGGTATGCACTTAACAGCGCATTGGTCAGCTGTCTTTCCAGTTGATCAGGATGGGATATCAACGTACTGTAACGCGTGCATGTCCGGAACATGTCGACAGTGTCTATGCCAGCACCGGATGATTCCTGCAACGCCCCCCTGCCCAACAAACGCAGCGAAGGTTGACCGGTGATGACCAGCATCGGGATCTCGTTGTCATAAGCGCAAGCTACACCGGTGATCAAATTGGTCGCACCCGGACCTGATGTGGCGCAGCACACACCCAGCTTGCCGGATTCACGAGCGTAACCATCAGCCATGAATGCAGCGCCCGTTTCGTGCCTTGCGACCACTGGGCGCGGCCCACCACGTCGGGTACTACGTGCGAGCGCGTTATACAGCGGTTCGATCGCACCGCCGGGTACGCCGAACACAAATTCGACGCCAATTTGTTCCAGATAGGCTACCAGCAGGTCTGCAGCCTCCATAGGCTGTGGATGTGGCTGCAGTTGTGGATTTTCTTCGAAGAATTGCACTTGCCCTGGATCTGTCATTGCCTGATCACTAATCTGGTTTCAAAACGCATCGCCCCTCCATTCATCCCAACTTTGGAGACTTTGCATCTCCGCGGTCAGCAAGAAAGCTATCCAATGTTTACGATGTAACTGTAGCACAGGAAGGACGTTGTACAGTATTGCGCATTGTAAATTTTTGTGGCTGCGCCGCCGAGAATTTTTGCAGCACAAAAGTTTCGCGCGTTTACAAAAACAGAATGATTATCAGTTCAATGAGAGCGAAGCGCTAGTAGCTCTGCCCCGTCACCGCGCAACGGGGCAGGGGTGGCTATTCAGCCTGGATCAGGGATGGAGAAATTCGAATTCGAATTGAACAACGAACTACGAATTAATCTGCCAGCAACTCTTTCAGTTCTCCGCTCTGGTACATCTCTATCATGATGTCGGAGCCGCCGACAAATTCGCCCTTGATATACAACTGGGGAACTGTCGGCCAGTTGGCGTAATCTTTTACACCCTGGCGAATCTCCGGGTCTTGCAACACGTCCACCGTGAATAATTCATTCACGCCGAGCGCATTGAGAATTTTCACCGCATTGGCGGAAAACCCGCACTGCGGAGCCTGTGGATTGCCTTTCATGTACAGCACCACCGGATGTGTGGTGACTTGTTCCTTGATGCGTTGCTGTATCTCTGTGCTCATGGCGTCATTACCTTAATTAATTGGTCGGGAATTCTATGTGCAGTAGCCGTGCCGCGTCAAGCCCAAACCACCTGCCCTGAATTCGTGCCGCAGGCCTTGCGGCGACATCAGAACAAAGCGTGATTAATCAACAGATGCACGGCGATGCTCGCCGCGTAACCCAGTGCGATCACCGGCATCCATTTCAGATGGCCGAAGAAGGTGTAGACGCCGCGCGCCTGCCCCATCAACGCCACACCGGCTGCGGAACCGATCGACAGCAGCGAGCCGCCCACTCCGGCAGTCATCGTCACCAGCAACCATTGTCCGATGGACATATCCGGTTGCATGGTCAATACCGCAAACATCACCGGGATATTATCCACTACAGAAGACATCAGGCCGATGGCGATGTTAGCGTTGGTCGCTCCCCAACCGCCATAGATCGCCTGGGAGATCATCGCCAGATAGCCGGCAAACCCGAGTCCGCCAACACACATTACCACCCCGTAGAAAAAGAACAGGGTATCCCATTCCGAACGCGCCACTTCGCGGTATATGTCGAACGCAACCGGGCTGCCGATGTTTTCACCGGATGAATAACCGGAACGTGATCGTTTGTCGGCGACTTTCAAAAAGTATGCGTAAAACTTCAGCAGACTCAATCCTGTCAACATGCCGATCACCGGTGGCAGCTGGAGGAAGCTATGAAAACCAACCGCGAGTGCGATCGTGAGCATGAACAGGGCAACGATGACAAGCGCTCCCGGTCTCATCCTGACTGCCATCCCGCCAGCATCGGGTTTTTCATCCGGCACAAAGAAACTCATGATCGCCGCCGGCACCGCAAAATTTACAAATGCGGGGATAAAAAGATAGAAGAACGTCCAGAAACCGACAATGCCGTTGCTGGCAACAATGTTCTTCTGCCACACCATCAGCGTGGTGATGTCGCCGAAAGGAGAAAATGCCCCTCCGGCGTTGGCTGCCACGACCAGGTTGATACAGCCCAGCACCACAAACTTCCGGTTGCCATGCCCGACGGCCATGACGACTGCACCCATCAGCAATGCGGTGGTCAGGTTGTCCGCAACCGATGAAATGAAAAATGCCAAAATCCCCGTCACCCAGAACAGGGTGCGATAACCAAACCCCCTGTATATCAACCAGGACCTCAGCGCCTCGAACACGTTACGCTCATCCATCGAATTGATGTAGGTCATCGCGACGATCAGGAACAGCATCAGTTCCGCATATTCTTCCAGAATTTGGCGTAGTGCCGCTTCGACCACGTGCGGAATACCATGCGACTGGTAATACCAGGCGATCAGCGCCCAGATGATCCCGGCTGCCAGCATCACCGGCTTGGATTTTCGCAGGCCTGTGTATTCTTCTGCCATCACCGCCAGATAGGCGATAAAGAACAGCACTACGGAAGTGATACCTACCCAGCTATTGGTCAGGTCCAGTCTGCCCACACCCTCCGAGGCGTACGCCATCATCGGCATTAACAGCAGAAACAGCATCGTGACAACGCGGTTCATCCTGGATAGTCTCTGATGTCATTATTCATATTGTTATTCGCCTGATCTGGGCAGTCGGCACTCAAAACAAAGCGTGATTGAGCGACATATGCACGACGATGCTGGCCACGTAACCCAGCGCGATCACCGGTGCCCACTTAAGATGACCAAAGAAGGTGTAGGAACCGCGTGCCTGCCCCATCAATGCCACACCGGCAGCGGAGCCGATCGACAGCAGCGAACCTCCCACACCTGCGGTCAATGTCACCAGCAACCATTGCCCAACGGACATGTCGGGTTGCATGGTCAGCACCGCGAACATCACCGGGATGTTGTCCACCACGGCAGAGATCGCGCCTATGGCGATGTTGGCATGGGTGGCGCCCCATCCGCCATAGATCGTTTGGGAGATCATGGCCAGATAGCCGACAAACCCGAGTCCGCCCACGCACATTACCACCCCGTAGAAGAAGAATAATGTATCCCACTCCGAGCGCGCGACTTCACGGTAAATGTCAAACGCGATCGGGCTGCCGATCTCCGCGGCAGGGGCCTGAGCCCGCCCGCTGGTGGTTACCCTGAGATAGAATGCATAGAATTTCAGCACCCCCATGCCGGTCAGCATGCCGATGACCGGCGGCAATCCCAGCTTGCTGTGGAAGCTTACCGCCAGTGCAATGGTGAAGATGAACAAGGCGACGATGGCAAGTGCGCCGCGTTTCATGTTCACCATCTTGCCACCGCCTTCGGGTTTCCCGGACGGCACAAAGAAATGCATGACCGCCGCGGGCACGAAGAAATTCACCATGGCAGGGATGAACAGGTAGAAGAATGTCCAGAAACCGATAGACCCGTTGCTGGCAACGATGTTCTTCTGCCACACCATCAGCGTGGTGATGTCGCCGAAAGGAGAAAATGCCCCGCCGGCGTTGGCCGCCACAACCAGGTTGATGCAGCCCAGCACCACAAACTTGCGGTTGCCATGCCCGACTGCCACGACCACCGCCCCCATCAGCAATGCCGTGGTCAGGTTGTCTGCCAGACCCGAAAGGAAGAAGGCGATCCAACCCGTCACCCAGAACAGCACACGATAACTGAATCCTTTACTGATCAGCCAGGATCTCAGCGCCTCGAACACATTGCGCTCCTCCATCGCGTTGATGTAAGTCATCGCGACGATCAGGAACAGCATCAGTTCCGCATATTCTTCCAGATTTTCGCGCAGCGCCGCTTCGACCACATGCGGGATCCCATGCGACTGGTAATACCAGGCGATCAGCGCCCAGATGATCCCGGCTGCCAGCATCACCGGCTTGGATTTTCGCAGCAGTGTAAATTCCTCGGCCATCACCGCCAGGTAGGCGATAAAGAACAACACTACTGAGGTAATACCCACCCAGCTATTGGTCAGATCGAGACGTGAGGCATCCTCGGAGGCGTGCGCGATCAGCGGCATGAACAGCATGGCTATCAACAGGGCAAAGCGTTTCATCAGTATGTCTCCGTGAAGTATCATTCAGCATTCGGGCAATACTGCCAACGCAATACATTCTAACCGTTTGCGCTGAGATATCGAAAGGCTGTTAGCCTGTGGAAAAGCACTTCTGCCGGAATCCTGATGCACTGCGCACTTCATCACGCGATCAACTCCCGCGATAAATCCAACCATGTCGCACCAGCAATTTTTCGACTTCTACCGCAAAGAACACCACGCTGGACAGTGCAAGGCAAAGCAAAAGCTCGCCCATGCTCAGCGCTTCTGTTTTGAAGATCGGATTGAGTATCGGCACATAGATCGTTGCCATCTGCAGCACAAAAGTCAGCAGCACGGAGAACATCAACAGCGGGTTTGAAAACATGCCGGCACCGAACAACGATGCCTTCTCGTTGCGTATGGCAAGCACGTGTCCCATCTGGGAGAGGGTAAGTACCGTGAACACCATGGTCTGCCAGTGCGCAGAACCGTTATGCAATGCCCACGCCTGTGTCATAAGACATACGCCGCCCATCAGCAATCCGACCCAGATCATGTGTTGCCACATGCCGTGCGCAAAAATGCTTTCCTGCAGCGGGCGAGGCGGGCGGCGCATGATACCGCGCTCGGCGGGTTCCGCCGTCAGTGCCAGTCCGGGCAGGCCATCGGTTACCAGGTTGATCCACAGAATATGAATGGGCAGCAGCGGGATGGGCAAGCCGAGGAACGGCGCGAGGAAGATGGTCCATATTTCGCCCGCGTTGCTGGTCATGGTGTACTTGATAAACTTGCGGATGTTGTCAAAGATGCGCCGACCCTGGCGCACCGAGTGCACGATGGTGGCGAAGTTATCATCCAGCAATACCATGTGTGCAGCTTCGCGCGCCACATCGGTCCCGCCCTTGCCCATCGCGATGCCGATGTTGGCCGCCTTGAGTGCGGGCGCATCATTGACACCATCACCGGTCATCGCCACCACCTCGCCTTTGT
>JBDTCC010000051.1:0-37781 GCA_039923775.1 Gallionella sp.
TTTCGACTTTGCGTAAGTACTTCTATATTTTTAAAGTCGTTTCCATATCCCGAAAGATATGAAAACTTCCCAAAAACCAAGCACCTACACTCGTCGGTTGTTTGTTTTATCTTTTAAAGAACGGCTGCCGTAGCAGCGAAGAGGTGCGCATTATAGAGATGTAAAAACGCGCGTCAACTCTTTTCTGAAATATTTTCATAATAATTGCGGCCGAACTCCTCAGCAGCAATATTCACTACAATACAGCCTCAACCGAAGAGCAAAAAATGTCACGGATCACACCAAGTTTAATCACGCTGGGAATCGAATCGTCTTGCGATGAAACCGGTATCGCGCTCTACCAGATGGGGCACGGCTTGCTTGCGCACGCGCTGTATACGCAAGTCGCGATGCACAACGAATACGGTGGCGTCGTTCCGGAACTTGCTTCACGCGACCACGTCCGGCGCGTAATTCCACTGGCGAGGCAAATAATGAACGAGGCCGGCGTGTCGCTCGCCCAGATCGGGGCGGTCGCCTATACCCAGGGCCCCGGCCTGGGTGGCGCACTGCTGGTCGGGGCCAGTATCGCAAATGCGCTGGCATACGCACTTGATGTTCCGACCATAGGCATCCATCATCTGGAAGGTCATCTGCTTTCGCCATTGCTATCCGACCCCGCACCTGATTTTCCGTTCGTTGCCTTGCTGGTTTCCGGCGGGCACACGCAATTGATGCGTGTGGATGGCGTGGGGAGATACACCTTGCTTGGTGAAACACTCGATGATGCAGCCGGAGAAGCCTTCGACAAGAGCGCCAAACTGCTGGGCTTGGGTTATCCGGGAGGTCCCGCACTGGCGAAACTTGCCGCGTCGGGGCGTCCCGGCCTGCACAAATTGCCGCGCCCGATGTTGCATAGCGGTAATCTGGATTTCAGTTTCAGCGGATTAAAAACGGCCGTGTTAACGCTGGTAAAACAAAGCAATAGCGATGGTCAAAAAATGTTGGGGGAGCAAACGCGGGCCGACATTGCATGTGCCGTGCAGGAAGCCATCGTTGATGTGTTGGCGCAAAAAGCGCACGCTGCACTGGCGCATACCGGGCTCGATCAACTGGTAGTCGCGGGGGGTGTCGGAGCAAACCGGCAACTGCGCGATCGATTGAACAGGGATATCGGCAAGCGCGGCGGAAAAGTATTTTATCCCGATCTGGAATTTTGCACCGACAACGGCGCGATGATTGCTTTCGCCGGCGCACTGCGCCTGGCAGATCAACAAGGGATAAAAGATTACCGGTTCGACGTCAAACCGCGCTGGGATCTGGAGGAAATAACATTCTAAAATTCTGCTGAAATTATTACGTGCGAGCGCGTCTGCGCGGTGCTGTGGCGCTGAAAGCTTGCCCGCGCAGTATCGCCATTTGCCGCAAGATTGGCGTGGTGATCGGCTCGAGCCTTTGGCGCATCAGGGTACCTCCTGCTGTGCTGCGCGACAAAACCGGCGCTGCCACATCGCTAGTCATAAACGACAAAAACAGCATCGCACGCACTTCCTTTGCATACTCCGGCAAGCCTTCCAGAAATTCCCCCGCAATTGACGCGGGATCGAGGCAAAACGCATCCACGTTCCCCAGCATTGCCTCCAGCGTGTCCGCTCCGCAGCATGAAGGCTGCAATACCGATGTAAAATATGCGGCCAATGCATTGAACGATGCATATGCCACATCCTTGTCCGCCGGGTAGCGCAGCATCGCTTCGCTGGTTTGAAGAAAAGCCTGGCCTCTGGCTGACAACACTCGCTCAAGCTGAGCCGCATAAGGATGATCCGCCAGTTGCATCTGCATCAGCCTGGAACGCAGCGCATCCCAATCCTCCCGTGGCGAAATTTCAGCAGGCAAATCGTCCGGCATGCGCTCGAGAAATCCGACATGATAGGCGTTATCGACAGCGCCACGGCTCCATAGCTTTTTACGTACCGCATCATCAATCAACCCCGGCTGCAGCAAGAGACGTACGGTATCGATGATCGTATGCGGGTTGCTCTCAAAGGGCAGGTATTCGACAAGATACTCGGCCAATACACTTCCCATTTTTCCCTGAACAACGCAATCGCGTTCCAGCATGCGGCGTGCATTATCCGCGACAGGCATGGCCCACCATGTGCGCCGCGCCAGTTCGTCGGTCAACCCGTTTGAATATGCCACCGACACCACCGCCTCTGCCTCGCCAAGCAACAACAGGCAATCCAGTCCCTTTTCGCGTGCTTGCCCCATGCGCGTCCAGCCATGCAAATAGACCGGATAACCGCCCGGAGAACCGGTAGCTTTACCCGCCAGCATTTCGCGCACCCGGCGCAAATACTGTTCCGCTCGCCCGGTCGGATGCAGTTTGATCGTGGCCTCGCCTCGCGACGACAAACCATGAACGATCATGGCAGCTTCATCGATACGGACAGCCTGAATGTCCCCGGCCAACATCACATTGAGGCGCAATTCATCTTCTGGCGACAATTCTGACATGGCTATCCTTAATTCAACTGGACGCGCTGCCCCCAGGGCACAGGCTCCTTGCCTTTAACCAGCCAGAGCACCGGAAAGATCGGTTCGGCCGGTGGAAACTCCCCCAGCGCATCGGTGAAATACAGCAGCAGGTCGGGCTCGCGCCCCTGACTCGAAATCCACTCGAAAACCGGCCTGAAATCGGTGCCGCCGCCGCCCTGGATAGTTGTGGGCAATCTGAATTCGTCCCATGGCTCAAACAGCCATGGCCCATCTTCGGCAATCGCAGTATCGCAGGCATGCAGCAAGATGCGCGCGCGCAACTGTCCCTTGATCGCATCGATCTCGCTCATGAACTCGTCGATTTCTTGTTTGGAAATCGAGCCGCTGCTATCCAGCACCACGCAAATATCGGCCTGGGCACTGCGCAACGAGGGAAAAATCATTTCCCCTTCGCGTCTTGAGGGGCGCATGTAACTGTAATCGTCGCGTGCATACTGGGTCATGTAGCGGGCAAGTAGCAGGCGCCAGGGCAGCCTGGGCTGCATCAGCTCCCCGACCATGCGGCCGAGCAATCCGCTTAATTTACCGGCCTGTTGCGCCTGTTGGGCTGCACCGGCGAGACGCTGTTGCCACTGGGCCGACAGCGATTCCTGCTCGGCTGCGGAGAGCGGTTGCGGCCGCCCTGCGCCCTTCTCCCCGTCGTTTGCCGAACTGTCCTGCTCGCCGCCGCTGGAATCTTCCCTGGAATCGCCACTGCCATCACCATCGCTCTTTGGCTGTTCCTCAGGCTCATCGCTGTCGTTCTCGTCGATGTACGGGTAGATTTCCTCTGCGGTCATGCCTTCATAACATTCAAGAACCAGCGTACCGGGTGGAGGTATGAGCCCGTCTTCGACCAGTAGCGGGTTGATCGCGTGATCGCAGGCAATATCCCAGCAGAACCTGCTGCGATGCTGCCGCCGCGAAAAATGTGAAAGAGCACAGTGCAGCGCCTGATTGGCCAGCACAAACTGGGTTTGTTCCATGCTCAATGCATCAATGTAAGCCGGGTTGTAATAAAAGCTGCGCGCATCGGTGCTTGTGGCCTGGCACCATTTCGGGTCGGCTGCGATCATCGGCAAACGTAGCGCAAGCGCACCAAGAAACGGCTTGTCCAGTATCAGCCGGGTACGGGCTGCCGTCAGTTTGGCCTCGATGTCGTGAAGGTCCATTTCCTAACGCTGATAAAACATCACATCAGCAACGGCATTCGCCCATGTGGAAAACTGCGGTACCGTAAACAATTGCTGCCCAATCGCTCGATGCATGTCGGACACCAGCATGACACCCATTTCGCGCAACGGGAAGCGACTCGCGTAATCCAGGATATGCCCATGAATTTCGCGTGCATTACTACTGCCTTTGGCTCGGGCCGCGCGCCCAACCAGTGCCGAGGCCACCGCATATTGCAGATCCACTTCGCGCGGTACTTCCACCTGTTCGCCGCGCAGGATCGCGTCCAGATCGGGCATGCGATCCAGATTTTCAACGAATGCGTTGAGTTCCAGCCCGGCCGCGGGGCCTACACAGGCTTGCAGCGTGGCCAGCAGCAAGCCGGGAGAGTCGCCGAACTTTTGCAGCGCGCGGTGCGCGAATTCCCAGGAACGCGGGCTGGGAAACGCAACAGGATTGTGCGCAGGATCAAAATCAAACAGTCGCTCGGGACGAAAACGCAGGAAGCCGATCAGACGTTCATCGATACCGTTGTCATATGCCCAACTCACCCAGTCGTCGAGATTGGCTTCGACTTCGAAATGGGAAAATCGGTTGGCCAAAGGCGCCGGCATGGTGTAAGTGACGCCCCTGTCACCCTGACGGTTGCCGGCAGCGAAAATCGCCCAGCCCGCCGGGACTTCATACGCGCCCAGACGGCGATCGAGTATCAGCTGGTAAGCGGCAGCCGAAACGCTGGGCGGTGCGGAAGTGATCTCATCCAGGAACAGCACGCCCTCCGGTCCGTGGCGCTTAACATCGGGGAGCATGGAGGGCACCGCCCATTCGACGCGATCGTCGACTCGGAAGGGTATACCGCGCAAATCCGACGGTTCCATTTGCGACAGGCGTATATCGATCATCCGCACCGCATGCCGGGCCGCCACCTGGGCAATGATCTGCGATTTTCCTACGCCGGGCGGACCCCAGAGCATGACTGGCGTATGGTGTCCTTCGCGGGCACTCAGAAACTCTCGATCAAGTACAGCCTGAAGTTGTGCCGGACGCATGGTTTCTCCAAAAGATGAAACTGAATATTATTATATGATAATACTCGGGATTGGACACCCACCCGCCCATAGGTTTGTTTGCGGGCAGCTCGTTTACTGGCCGGCGTTTCTGCTGCCAACCTTCGCTTCTTTCCCCGCCAGCAGATTCTGAATGTTGCTCTTGTGCCGCCAGATCAGCAGCAACGACATAATGCCCGATGCCAGCACCCACTCCTTCGGCAAACCCAGCAACAACGCGTAGATCGGCGTCGCAACAGCCGCGGTCAATGCAGCCAACGATGAATAGCGAAGCACAATTGCCATGAACAGCCACGTCGCCAACCCGCCCAGACCTAACAATAAATTGAATGCCAGCAGCACACCCAACGCGGTCGCCACACCCTTGCCGCCTTTGAAGCGCAGGAAGACCGGAAACAGGTGGCCGATGAACACCGCGATCGCAACTGCTGCCGGCAGCATAATGAACTGCTCACCCGGCAGGGAATACCGTATCGCAAGGAACACTGCCAACCAACCCTTTGCCGCATCGCCCAACAGGGTCAGCGCCGCAGCCGCTTTCTTGCCGCTACGCAATACATTCGTTGCGCCGGGATTGCAGGAACCATAGGTGCGGGGATCGGCAAGGCCGAACAATTTGCTGGTAATGACGGCGAAGGAAATCGATCCCAGCAAATAGGCAGCAATGATAAAAACTACGGTCAACATCGGGAATGCCTTAGAATTGAATTGCTCAATATTACTTGAAACCGCACCTACCCACCAATCAGCAAAACATGGACATCATTTTTTTACGCGAACTCAAAGTCACCACACTAATCGGCATATACGAACGTGAAAAGGTCGTGCCACAAACATTGCAAATCGACCTCGACATCGCGCTGCCCAACAGTCGCGCCTGTGTGAGCGACGACATCAACGACGCGCTGGATTATGCCGATGTTGCGCAGCATATCCAGGCTGTGTTGAGCGAGGGGCACTTTTCCCTGCTGGAAACCCTGGCCGAACACATCGCGCAAATCATCCTCAAAGACTTCAACGCACCGTGGGTCAAAGTCAGCGTCGCCAAACTGCAGGCGATCCGCAACTGCAAGATGGTGGGGATCAGTATCGAGCGCGGGCAGATCAAATAGTTGGCGTGACCGTTCGTGGCGTTAACCAATGACTTGGTTGGCGTAGTTTGCCAACTTAGTTGGATATTAGAACATGGGCAAGCAGACACCACTTTTTGGGGCGACCTCATCTTCATTAACATCTCGTCGCTGCTGCACAAACTTGACGCGAGGAACCGGATTATCATTCATGGCCGGGCTGCCTTCATGTCAAATCTGCAATAACTGTCTTTATGAGCATTAACGTACATACGCCAAGGGGGGAGAGGCTATCATCGCTAAAACTATTTGATAGTGTCACAGTTGACGTCATTGTTAGGCAACCTTTGGTGCAATTCAGGAAATCAGAAAATGGCCCTAGATAAAATCAAATTAAAACTAAAACAGCCAGGCTGGATTAAATATGCAGGCTTGCTGGTGTTGGCGTTGTTAGCCTATTGGTTGATTCAATTCTGGTTGGGACCCAAAGTGCCGGGATATGTTGTTACCAAGGGTGAGTTGATTCAAACCGTGGTGGCAAGCGGGCGGATTGAGTCTCCTGCGCGTGTGGAAATTTCCAGCAAAATTACCGGCAAGGTGGTTTCTATTCCCGTGGCCGAAGGACAGAGGGTTCGTGCGGGTCAAACGCTTATTGTGATGGAAAGAGGTGACGAGCGGGCCACAGTGGCACAGGCCAGGGCTGCGGTTGCTCAGGCTGAGGCACGGTTAAAGCAAATCAGGGAGCTGAACCAGCCGGTGACAAAGCAATCACTGATACAGGCACAAACCACGCTGGACATTGCCAACAAGCAATATGCCAGAAACAAGGAATTGTCCGCTCAGGGTTATGTCAGTCAGGCGCAGCTCGATGATTCTTTGCGTAACGTTGATATTGCGAAAAGCCAGTTGGCGAGTGCATATCTGCAGGTACAGTCTTTCAAGAAAGACGGTAGTGATTATGCCTTGGCAGAAGCGGCATTGAATCAGGCGCGTGCCAATGAGCATTTGGCACAAGCCAAATTGGGCAATACAGTGATCAAGGCGGTGTCTGACGGTATTTTGATTTCGCGCGATGTGGAGCAGGGCAATGTGGTGATGCCGGGAAAAACACTGATGGTGATGTCGCCGGGTGGCAAGCCCCAGTTGATTGCGCAGATTGACGAAAAAAATATGCGTTACCTGAAGCTGGGTCAGCATGCGCTTGTAGTGGCAGATGCTTATCCCGGGCAGCGTTTTGATGCGGTACTGGCTTATATCAACCCGGCGGTGGATGCCACGCGCGGTTCTGTTGAAATTAAACTCGATGTCGTTACCCCACCAGATTTCCTGCGGCAGGACATGACCGTTTCGGTTGATATCGAGGTGGCCAGGCGTGCTGATGCACTCACGCTTTCTATGGCTGCCATTCGTGATGGTGCAGGCACAGAACCCTGGGTGATGGTGATGGATAACGGGCGTTTGCAGCATCGCACGGTGAAGCTGGGTGTGCGGGGGGATAGCCGGGTTGAAATCATCGAAGGGTTGCGCGAAGGCGACCTGGTGTTACCTGCAACCGGAACGCTCTACAAGGAAGGCAAGCGCCTTCGCATCACCCCCTCTTGAAAACTGATTAACAAAAAGGATAGCTTTGTGAACAGTTTCATCCCCTTTGAGTGGATAGCCGCGATACGATTTCTGCGCGAGGGGCGTTTGCAGACCTTGTTTATTATCTCGGGTGTGGCGATCGGGGTTGGGGTGATTGTGTTCATGTCGGCCCTATTGAGCGGGCTACAGGAGAATTTGTTTTATCGGATAATGAGTTCGCAACCGCACATTACGCTGGAGCGCCCCAAGCAGGTTGTTACGTCTGTGCGCAAGGCAGAGCCGGGGCAGCAAATCATCACGTCAGTGCAAATGCCGCCACAGCGCGTGAGCTCGGTTGATCAATGGCAAAAGGTGCGCGATCTGATGCGTTTGCGCAAGGATGTGTTGGCGGTTTCGCCCACGGTAACCGGGCCAGCGTTTGTGGTGAGAGGCAGTTCCAATCAGGCTATTTCACTGACGGGTATTGATGTTGAGCAGTACATCAAGATTGTACCGCTGCCAGATAAAATGGTCTCAGGCACTTATCGCTTGACCAATAACGACATCATGATCGGCACGCAGCTGGCTGAAGATATGGGCATGCAGCTGGGCGACAAATTGCGCGTGGCCACGGCTGAAGGTGCCAGCCGCACGCTGACGATCGTCGGCATTTTTGATTTTGGTAACCGTAGTGCCAACCAACGCACCACCTTTGTATTGCTTTCTACCGCACAGAATTTGCTCAATCTGGTGGGCAGTGTCACCAGTATCGACATGACGGTTAAAGACCCCTATCAGGCCGAGAACATTGCGCAATCGATTGCCAGCGAAACCGGGCTGAATGCGTTGAGCTGGATTGCCAATAACAGCCAGTTCTTTCAGGGCATGAATGCGCAAACCATGTCCAGCATGTTGATACGGCTTTTCGTGGGTTTATCAGTAGCGGCAGGGATTGCCAGTGTGCTGGTGGTGTCTGTGGTGCAGCGGCAAAAGGATATCGGTATTTTGCGTGCCATGGGTGGCTCGCGCGGGCAGGTGATGCGCGTTTTTCTGATTCAAGGGGCTGTGGTCGGCTTGCTGGGTTCTATGCTGGGATCTTTCCTGGGGTTTTTGTTGTTGATGGCATGGCGACTTGCCGCTAAGAATCCGGATGGCAGCGTGATGTTTCAAATAACGCTGGATCCAAAACTGTTCCTGTACGCGGCATTGATCGCCACGATTACCGGCCTTGTTGCAGCCGTCACCCCGGCGGTGCGTGCGGCACGCCTGGATCCTGTGGTGGCCATCCGTGGATAACGCGGTATTAAGCCTGCAAAGTGTGCGCAAATCCTATGCGGTGGGTACGCCGGTAGAAACAGAGGTGTTGCACGGCATTGACCTGCAGTTGAGCAAAGGCGAGTTTGTCGCGCTGATTGGCCCATCCGGTTCCGGTAAAAGCACGTTACTCAATATCATGGGTTTGCTCGATCGCCCCAGCAGCGGAAAGTTGTTGATCAATGGGCAGGACACCAGCACCCTGAATGAAGCTCAATTGACTCAATTGCGCGGGCAGGCAATTGGTTTCGTATTTCAAACCCATTTGTTATTGACTGCATTTACCGCGCTTGAAAATGTGATGATGCCGCAGTTATTGCAGCGCGGCCACCCCGATGAAGCCATGAAAACCAGTGCTGCCTCATTGTTGGAACAGGTAGGCCTGACGCAATGGCAAAATAATCTGGTCAATAATATGTCCGGTGGCCAGCAACAACGTGTTGCCATTGCACGCGCGCTGGCATTAAGCCCCTCACTGATACTCGCCGATGAACCCACGGGTAACCTTGATACCAAATCTGCCGACGCGGTATTTGATCTGATGCGCAAGGTGAATCAGGATAGCGGAACAACCTTTCTGATGGTGACGCATAACGTTACCATGGCCAATAAATGTGATCGTGTATTGAATTTGGTAGATGGGAAGATCCTGGCTGAGACCCAGAAATAGATTCTCAATATGAACAAAGTTGTCCGAACTAAGACCGAGCTCGCACTGCTGAATCCGTTTGTCTGCCTTACTGGAATGCTACATCGAAGATCGTCCTGGGGACACAGCGGAAGATTTCTCAATTTTCGCAAAGTGGGCATTGTAAGATTTTCAGCCACCCAGAATTAAAGCCACGACCTGTACGCCAGCTTAGTACGCGCTACGCTGGCGTCAAAATGATAATCGCGCGCAGCGCACACAATACCTTCTGCTTTGAATCCCCCTGTGTGCCGCCGAATAGTGCAGGGAACGCCGCAGACGGCGGTAAAACAGGGTCGTTTTTTTGGTTATTTTCCTTGGCAACGCAAGAAAAAGTAACTGATCAAACTACCAGCCATCTGACTAACCCATCGTTTGAATTCAGCGGCGAGCGAAGCGAGTCCGCTGGAATGATGGATTGAGCGTGATGCACTCAAAGGCTGCGCCCATCAAAATGCCCCACCTTGAGGGGGGACAAGTCGACGCCATCCAAACAGCGGGCGTTGATAGCAACCATGTAGTTACCAGAATGGGCTATACCTTCGCTATATGGCGAACATCCGCACTCGGGGCAATAGCGATGCTTGATAGTGTGCTTGTTGAATGTGTATGTACCCATGCTGTCTTCGGACGTCAGCAAACGAAAATTTTCGCGTGTAATAAACCAGTGAAGCGAACCGTGCTTGCTGCAGATTGAACAATTGCACGCTATGACTTTCTCAAGATTGCCTTCAGCTTCGAACGCGATTTTCCCACAGTGACAGCTACCTTCGTAAATCATTGAATCGTTCCTTTCGATAACTTCGTTTTAGGCCAGTTGCAACGAAATCTTACTTTCTGGCGCCCAACACAAAACGATGGGTTAGTCATTGGTTATAGCTGCCGTCTGCCACCGGGGAAGAGGTTGCTTCTCGAACAAACACCCGCTATTTGGCCGGATGTGCCTCCGCCAGCTTCCGCCAGGTCTCCAGCAGCGTATCCGGATTGAGTGACATCGACTGAATACCGATATCCATCAACCACAACGCGAAGTCAAAATGATCGGACGGTCCCTGTCCGCAGATGCCCACATATTTGTCGAGCCGGTTGCAGGTTGTGATGGCCATCTCCAGCAATTTTTTGACCGCGGCATCGCGCTCATCGAAGCGGTTGGCTACCAGACTGGAGTCCCGGTCCAGTCCCAGGGTCAGTTGGGTCAGATCGTTGGAACCGATCGAGAATCCGTCGAAATATTGCAAAAATTCTTCGGCCAGCAGCGCGTTGGACGGGATCTCGCACATCATGATCAGACGCAAACCATTTTCGCCGCGTTTCAATCCGTGTTGTGCAAGCAACTCGACGACTTCGCTTGCTTCCTGAACGGTTCGCACGAACGGCACCATGATTTCCACATTGGTGTAGCCCATTTCATCGCGGACCTTCTTCATCGCCAGACATTCCAGTTCAAAACAATCCCTGAAGTTCGGCGCAACATAACGTCCCGCTCCGCGGAAACCCAGCATCGGATTTTCTTCCAGCGGTTCGTATAGATCACCACCGAGCAGCTTGCGGTATTCGTTGGACTTGAAATCCGACAGCCGCACAATGACGGGTTTGGGCCAGAAAGCGGCGGCCAGAGTGGAAATTCCTTCGGTCAATTTATCCACATAGAAAGTCAACGGATCGGCGTAACCGCGCGAGCGTTTCAATACCGCAGCCTGCAATTCTTTGGAAAGCGTTTTAAACTGCAGCACGGCTTTGGGATGGATGCCGATGAGGTTGTTGATGACGAATTCCAGACGTGCCAGGCCGATGCCGGCGGAAGGCAATGACGCAAACTCAAAAGCCAGTGTGGGATTGCCCACATTGAGCATCAATTTGACCGGCAATGGCGGCAATGCCTTTTCATCCTGCCGGATGATCTCGAACGGCAGTTTGCCGCGATAGACAAAACCCGTGTCACCTTCCGCGCAGGAAGCAGTAACGATGTCGTTTTCAACCAACACATCCGTGGCATGTGTGCATCCCACGATTGCAGGAATGCCCAGTTCACGCGCAATGATCGCGGCATGGCAGGTCCGCCCGCCGCGGTTGGTAATGATTGCGGAAGCTTTCTTCATGACCGGCTCCCAATTGGGGTCGGTCATGTCTGTGACCAGTACATCGCCTGCCTGAACCTTGTCCATTTCAGCAGTACTCGCCACCAGGCGCACCGGACCGATGCCGATCTTCTGGCCTATGGCGCGACCTTCAATGAGCACTTCGCCGCGTTTCGTGAGCCGGAATTTTTCCGCGCCGCCGGCCACAACCTGTGACTGGACCGTTTCCGGACGTGCCTGCAGGATGTAGAGCTTGCCATCCAGACCATCCTTGCCCCATTCAATATCCATAGGCCTGCCGTAATGCTGCTCGATGGCCATGGCATGTCTTGCCAGTTCCAATACATCCTTATCGGTCAGCGAAAAACTGTCGCGCTCCGCTTGGGGAACTGCTTCAATAGTCGTGGAACGACCCGCTGCGCGGTCCTCGTTGAATACCATGCGTTGTTGCTTGGAACCGATACTGCGGCGAACAAGTGCGGGGAAACCCGCCGCAAGCTGCTGCTTGTGGACATAAAATTCGTCGGGGTTGACCGCACCCTGCACCACCATCTCACCCAGACCATATGACGAAGTAATGAATACCACGTCACGGAAGCCGGATTCGGTATCCATCGTGAACATCACTCCGGACGCGCCCTTGTCGGAACGCACCATGCGCTGTATGCCCGCCGACAATGCAACATGGGAATCCGTATAGCCGGTGTGGACCCGATAGGAAATGGCCCTGTCGTTATACAGCGAGGCAAACACCTCCCTGATCGCGTGCAGGATATTTTCAA
Organism: Gallionella sp.; assembly: GCA_039923775.1. GTDB lineage: Bacteria > Pseudomonadota > Gammaproteobacteria > Burkholderiales > Gallionellaceae > Gallionella. The sequence goes on from JBDTCC010000051.1 coordinate 12,253, forward strand.
TACCGTGAATATTCAGAAACGTTTCCTGTTGCCCCGCGAAGGACGCATCAGGCAGATCTTCGGCAGTTGCCGATGAGCGCACCGCAAAACTGGCATCACTGTCCGCAGCGAGCTTGGCGTAATGTTGGCGTATTTCTTTCTCCAGGCGCGGCGGAAGTGCAGCTGCCAGTATCCAGCCGCGAATGTCGGCACCCGCCTTGGCCAGCGCGTTCACATCTTCCACATTCAGCGCGTCCAGCGTTTGCTCGATGCGCTGGTCAAGGCCATTGTTCTTCAGAAATTCACGGTATGCATCGGCTGTTGTGGCAAAGCCGCCGGGAACACTCACACCGGAGGCACTGAGATTGCTGATCATCTCGCCCAGCGAAGCGTTTTTCCCGCCTACCTGTTCAATGTCAGCAATGCCCAGCGACTGAAATGGAATCACGTAGGGTTGCATGCTCGTTCTCCTGTTGTGTTAAATTTTCTGTACAACTTCGGGGATCTCTGAATATCCGAACAGAAAATATTATTTTATTTATTGATCGCCTGAATTATTTGCACGGCGATTTCCTCAATCGACTTTGACGTCATGTCGAACCATTCTATACCTTCACGTCGCATCATGCGTTCAGCCGAGGCGACTTCCTGGCGACAGGTGTCAAGTGCGGCATAGTTGCTGTTGGGTCGCCGCTCCTGGCGTATTTTGTGCAATTGCTCGGGCGCGATGGTCAATCCAAACAGCTTGTCACGGAAAGGCAACACGGTATCCGGCAGGTGGCCACGTTCAAAATCTTCCGGAATAAGCGGGTAGTTTGCCGCCCTCAGACCGAACTGCATGGACAGATACAGACTGGTCGGAGTTTTGCCGCAACGTGAAACGCCGACCAGTATCACATCGGCATTCTTCAGATCGGCGTCGGAGACGCCATCGTCGTGAGCAAGTGCAAAATTCATCGCGGCGATGCGGTTGATGTATTCGTGGCCGGCCTGGCCATGCGAACGCCCAACGGTATGCGCGGATTTAACACCCAGTTCCTTTTCCAGTGGCGCAATGAAAACTTCGAACAGATCCAGGAACAGCGCCTCAGCCTGGCGCAGCATCGCGTTGATTTCCGGGTTCATCATGGTCATCACGACCAGCGGACGAATGCCGCTTTGCTCGCGGACTTCATGGATGCGCCGCAGGCATTCCGCAGCCTTCTCAAGATTGTCTACAAATGGGAAACGAACCTGGCGAAAGTTTATTCCCTCAAACTGGGAGAGTAGTCCCTTGCCCAGAACTTCCGCGGTGATACCGGTGCCATCCGAAACAAAAAAGATCGTGCGGCCTGATAAATCATTCTTGCTTGTTTGAGGCAGCTGCGTGGATTTATTGGCGGTCGCGTTCATATGGTTATCGTCACCTGGCCTGTTGCACAGTTATTACGCAGCAAATTGAACGTTCTGAGAAAAGCGGGATGTAATGCAACTTCTCGCATCTGCAATCCTACAGGTTCGCAGAATAGGCTGCGCCATGGCATGAGTCAAATCCCTTCATTTTCCCGCGATTTCTCTTTTGTATTCGGGTCATCATCCCCGTGGGTGATGTTGTGCATGCAATTGCTTCAGGCGTTCCCGTGCGACGTGGGTGTAGATCTGCGTGGTGGAAATATCCGCATGGCCCAACAACATCTGCACCACGCGCAGGTCAGCACCGTGGTTCAGCAAATGCGTGGCGAATGCGTGGCGCACCGTGTGTGGCGACATCGGTTTGTTCAACCCGCCTCGTTTGGCGTGTTTCTTGATCAGATACCAGAACATCTGGCGTGTCATGCCCTCGCCCCGGGCCGTCACGAACAACGCGTCGGTCATCTGTTTACCCAACAATACACCGCGCCCGTCCTCCAGATAGCGGCGCAACCAGTCCAGCGCTTCTTCGCCGAGCGGCACCAGTCGTTCTTTGCTGCCTTTGCCCATCACGCGCACCACGCCCATGTCCATGCTCACCTGGGTGATGTGCAGTGTCACCAGTTCGGACACGCGCAAGCCGGTGGCGTACAGCACTTCGAACATGGCCCGGTCGCGCAAGCCTAACGGTGATTGGACATCCGGTACAGCCAGTAGTTGCTCGACATCCTGCTCGGTCAGACTCTTGGGCAGGCTGCGCGGCAGCTTGGGCGTATCGATCTGCAGCGTCGGATCAATGCTGATCTTGCCCTGACGCAGCAAATAGCGGAACAATCGTTTCAGACTGGAGATGTTGCGGCCGGTGCTGCTGGGTTTGGCTTTCTGTACGACCACCAGTTGCGCGAGATAGCCCTGTATGTCGCCGTGCGTTGTTTGCAATATCGGAGCGTCGCGCTGTTTCTCCATCCAGCCTGCAAACTTGCGCAGATCGCGCCGATAGCTGTCCAGCGTGTTGCGCGACAGGCCGTCTTCCAGCCACAGGTTGTCGCAGAACTCGTCGAGTAGCTCAGCGTTGTTCATGCGCCAGAAGCCAGCGTTTGATGTCCAGCGGGCCCCCGCTCGCATGGTGCATGAAGCCACCCAGGCCGGATTTGCCCACCACGCGATGGCAGGGGATGATAATGGGTATCGGGTTTGCTCCGCAGGCCTGGCCTACGGCCTGCGCGGCGGATTTCAATTCAGATGCCATATCCCCGTAAGTCCGTGTTGCGCCGCGCGGGATGGCCAGCATGGCCTGCCAGACTTTTTGCTGGTGCGGTGTTCCGACTGCATTGAGCGGCACACTGAATTTCGCGTCAGGATTTTCAAAGTAATGCAGCAACTGCTCGCACACTGTTTTGGCAAACGCGCTGTTCGCGGGCTGCGCTCCGGCAGTCGCGGGCTGCCAATCAATGCCCAGCAGCGCACGGTCATTGCAGCGTATTCCGAGCACACCGAACGGAACAACTAGTTTTGCCTGATAATCCATACCGTAATGATAGCGCACAAACAAAAAGCGGAAGGCAACGCCTTCCGCTTTTCAGAACAGCATGGGCAGAAATTATTCCGCCGCGGCTTTGCGTGCCGGCAGTTTTTCCCTGATACGTGCCGACTTGCCGGAACGATCGCGCAGGTAGTAAAGCTTGGCGCGACGTACAGAGCCGCGTCGTTTTACTTCGATGCCGGCGATCACAGGCGAGTATGTCTGGAACGTACGTTCCACGCCCTCGCTTGCAGATATCTTGCGCACGATAAAGGCCGAATTCAGGCCGCGATTGCGCTTGGCGATCACGACTCCTTCGAAAGCCTGCACGCGCTTGCGCTCGCCTTCAACCACGTTGACGCTGACCACGACGGTATCGCCGGGCGCAAAATTGGGGATGGTTTTACCCAGACGGGCGATTTCTTCCTGTTCCAATGTTTCGATCAAATTCACTTTTGCTACTCCTTTAATTATCGGGTCTTGTTCCTTCTGCAGGACACCGTTACAAACCCAAACTCCGTCGCGCCTTGTCTCGCTTAGGATTTTGATTTTCTATCGGCATCCTGGAATGCTGCCAGAAGCCCAGACTCCTCTTTTGTCAGATCGCGCTTGGCCATCAGATCCGGCCTGCGCAACCACGTCCTGCCCAACGACTGCTGAAGCCGCCAACGCTGTATATCCGCATGATTGCCGGACAACAACACCGGGGGCACGGCTTCCGCATCAAACCATTTCGAGTCGGTAAACTGTTCCGGTCGGGTGTAGTGCGGGCAATCCAGCAAACCCTGCACGAATGAATCCTGTTCGGCTGATTCGGCATCCCCCAACACACCGGGCAATTGTCGCACCAGACTGTCTATCAACACCATCCCCGCCAACTCGCCACCGGACAACACGTAGTCGCCGATGGATATCTCTTCATCCACATACCGGCGGATCAGGCGTTCATCTATGCCTTCATAACGTCCCGCCAGCAAAATCAATCCTTCATCCGCCTGCGCCACCAGCTCTTTTACAACTGAGTGGGTCAGCAACCTGCCCTGCGGTGACAGATACACCACACGACTTGTTTTCACACCACTGGCGGCCTGCCGCTGTCTGGCCGCGTTGATCGCGGCTGCCAGCGGCTCTGCCAGCATTACCATCCCGGGACCACCGCCGTAGGGGCGATCGTCGATGGAGCGGTAATTATCCGTGGTGAAATCCCTGGGATTCCACGTCTTTAATTCATAGCTTCCCTGTTCTGCCGCGCGCCGCGTGATACCGTATTGCGTCAGCGCATCGAACATTTGCGGAAACAAGGTGATGACATCAAAGATCATCGCTTGATTTTCCACTTAATAATCCAGGGCCCAATCCACCCGGATGACCCTGTTCTTCACATCCACCTGCCTGATGGCCGTGGCCACAAACGGGATCAGAATTTCACCACTCTCACCCGTCACGCTCAATACCTGGTTCGCGCCGGTTTCCAGCAAGTTTGCGACTGTTCCCAGTTGCACCCCCGCTTCATTTACCACGGCCAGTCCGATCAGGTCAGACCAGTAGTATTCATCACCTGTGTGTTGCGGCAAATTGCTGCGCGGTACGGCGATCAACAAACCCTTCAGCTTTTCGGCAGCATTGCGATCCGGACAGTCCGGCAATTGTGCGGCCAATGTCTTGTTATGGGCCTCACACTGCTTGACCTCCACCTCACGCCACGGGCCGTGCTCATGGCCTATCCACCAAGTCTGATAATTCAGAAGACTATCAAGATACTCGGTATACGGCTGGATCCTGACCCAACCGCGAATGCCGTGCGCTGCTGCGATACGCCCCATGATCACCATGGAGCCGGTGTCGTCAGGCTGAGACTGTAGCTGCGGCACCGGCACGCTTGACCAGCTTGGCAACGGTATCGCTCAATTGCGCGCCCTTGCTTTGCCAATGACTGACACGTTCCAGTTGCAAACGCAACGCTTCCTGACCCTCCGCCACCAGCGGATTGTAGAATCCGACACGCTCGATGAAACGGCCATCACGACGATTGCGCGAATCCGCTACCACCACATTGTAAAACGGGCGATTCTTTGAACCGCCACGGGAAAGACGAATGATTACCATATGTAAACCTACCTAAATTTATGAGCCCAGCGAAAGGGCGCGGATTCTACGACATTTTGGGTGTTTCATGCAACCTGCAAGAAATCGGCTGTTTTGGGTTATCGGTGCAGCAACACCTCCAGCACAAACCGGCTGCCCAGATAAGCCAGCAGCAGCAGCACGAAGCCGCCCACGGTCCAGTGCACCGCGGTACGCCCGCGCCAGCCGTAAAAGTGATGTCCCCACAGCAGCACTGCGAACACCAGCCAGGACACAAAACCGAACAAGACTTTGTGATTGAACTGCCATGCCTCGCCGAAAATTTCTTCGGAAAACACCATGCCGGATGCCAGCGTCAGGGTCAATAACACGAAACCAATGCCTATCATCCGGAACAGCAGGGTTTCCATGGTCATCAGCGGTGGCAGACTGCGTAAAACGCGCGGCAGCGTTGCCTGATGTAATCGCTTTTCCACCTGCGAGATCAACACCGCATGCAGCGCCGCGATGGTGAACAGGCTATAAGCCAGCAACGCGGCTGTCAGATGCGCTCTGAAGGCAAACAACCCGGTATTCTTCAATATATTGTCGGTATGGAACAACTCCGGCAGCACCACCGCAACCGCGGCCATCGGCAACACCAGTGCCTGCAGCCCGCCGATCGGATAAAAGAAGCGCGCCACCCAGTACACCAGCAAAGTCAGCCACAGTATGGCAGACAGCGCATGGAGCAATCCCAGGTCGAATGCGCCGCCGGCGAAAATGCCCTGCACCAGCAAATAGCCGTGCAAGGCCAGCGGAATAAGGACCAGGTGGCCAACCGGACCGCGTATCAGCAAGTCCCCTTCACCGCGTGCCTGAGCCCGCCAAAAGTAGGCTGCCAGCAGACAATAGGAAGCGCTTGTTATCAGCGAAAGGATAAGATTGGACATTTTTTACCGGGATGTTTTAGACTTGAGTCAATTCTACACCAACTCGTATAAATCTATCATGCTGGAAAATCTCACGCAGCGCCTGTCCGGCGTCATCAAGACCTTGCGCGGCCAGGCACGCCTGACCGAAAGCAACATTCAGGATGCGTTGCGCGAAGTACGCATGGCGTTGCTCGAAGCCGACGTCGCGTTGCCGGTCGTAAAGGAATTCATCACCCAGGTCAAACAGGCCGCACTCGGCCAGGAAGTCATCGGCAACCTGAATCCCGGGCAGGCCCTGATCGGCGTGGTGCATCGCGAACTCACCAAACTGATGGGCGAGCATAACGATGCACTCAATCTCGCTGCCACACCACCAGCCGTGATCCTGTTGGCCGGTTTGCAGGGCGCGGGCAAAACCACCAGCAGCGGCAAGCTCGCAAAATTGCTACGCGATCAACAGAAAAAAAAGGTATTGCTGGTCAGTTGCGATATTTACCGGCCCGCCGCGATTGAGCAATTGCGTATATTGGCAAAACAGCTTGAAATCGATTTTTTCGATTCCTACATCAGCCAGAAACCCCGGGACATCGCGCTGGCCGCGCTCGATTTCGCAAAGCGGCATTACCACGACGTGCTGATCGTCGATACTGCCGGACGACTGGCCATTGATGCCGCGATGATGGAAGAGATACAGCAGTTGCACGCCGCACTCAAACCCGTCGAAACGCTGTTCGTCGTGGATGCGATGACCGGACAGGATGCGGTCAACACGGCCAAGGCATTCGGCGAGGCACTACCGCTGACCGGTATTATTCTGACGAAACTCGATGGTGACGCGCGCGGTGGCGCGGCGCTTTCGGTGCGACAGATCACCGGCAAGCCAATCAAGTTCGTCGGGGTAAGTGAGAAGCCCTCCGGCCTCGAAGCATTCCACCCGGAACGGATGGCCTCGCGCGTACTCGGCATGGGTGATGTGCTGTCACTGATCGAAGATGCGCAGCGCGAAGTTGATCACGGCGAAGCCGAAAAACTCGCCAAGAAGATGCAGAGCGGCAAAGGTTTCGACCTCAACGACTTCAAACAACAGATCGTTCAAATGCGCAAGATGGGCGGCATGTCGGCGATGATGGACAAGCTGCCAGCACAGCTCTCTCAATCCGCTGCGGGCAGCAAGGTGGATGAGAAGCAAATAATACGCACCGAGGGCATCATCAATTCGATGACGCCGCTCGAACGCAGCAAGCCTGAACTCATCAAGGCCTCACGCAAACGCCGCATCGCGATGGGCGCTGGCGTCCAAGTCATGCACGTGAACCAGTTGCTCAACCAGTTCGAACAAATGCAAAAAATGATGAAGATGTTCAGCAAGGGCGGGATGGGTAAATTGATGCGCGGGATGGCCGGCAAACTGCCGGGATTGCGCTAATACTTTTTATTCCACGAAAGGCACGAACAAATCAAAATATTCCCGATACTAATTTTTCGTGTCTTTCGTGGACACATTGTTTTGACTCGCATTACTTCCTGATTAACTTAATTTTAAAAATTGCCATGAACATCAAAGCCATTATTTTCGACGTCGACGGCACTCTGGCCGATACCGAGGACGGCCACCGCAAATCATTCAACAAGGCCTTTGCGGAATCCGGTCTGGACTGGGACTGGGACGTCGCACTGTACGAGAAACTGCTCAAAGTGACCGGCGGCAAGGAACGCATCAAATACTTTGTTGACAGTTTCTTGACCGGCTTCACCAAGCCTGATGATTACGAGGGCTTCGTAAAGAAACTCCATGCGGTGAAAACCCTGCACTACACCAATATGCTGGGTGCAGGGCATATCCCACTGCGCCCCGGTATCACGCAGTTCATCCACGATGCGCATGCGGCAGGCATCACACTGGCGATTGCCACCACCACCACTCCGCAGAATGTTTCAGCACTGCTGGAAGTGGGGCTGGGCAAAGATTGGGAAAAGTATTTTGCGGCGAACGGCTGCGGAGACATCGTGCCGCACAAGAAGCCCGCGCCGGATATTTATATCTGGGTGCTCGACAAACTCAGGCTCGCACCCTCGGAATGTATCGCGCTGGAAGATTCCTATAACGGCTTGCGCTCCGCCCTTGCCGCAGACATCAAGACCTACGTCACCACCAACCCCTACACGCACAAGCAGGATTTTACTGAAGCGGCAGCGGTGTTCGAGGACCTGAGCAATTTGCAAGATTTCTACCGAGTCACCGGGCTACCCCTTCCCAAACAGCAGGTTTCTGTTTAGCATCTTGCCGGCAGTGGGGGTGTAGCTCAGTTGGGAGAGCGTCTGGTTCGCAATCAGAAGGCCGTCAGTTCGATCCTGATCACCTCCACCACACCGCTTGCTCAGGCATCCTGCATTGTGACTGGAATCATGAATGTCCCGTTTCGGGCCCGATTCGTGTTTAACTAGCCGTATATTTGAATCGCAACTATAACCAGAAGAGGAAATGTCATGCCAGGTTTGCTCCCCAACGTAGATCCCGATGGATTGCTCGAATTTTCGGTTGTATATACCGACCGCTCCTTAAACCATATGTCGAAACAATTTCAGCAAATTGCAAAAGACATATCCGCTCTTCTCAAAGAGACCTACAACGCCCGCTCGGCGATTATTGTTCCCGGCAGCGGCACATTCGGCATGGAATCGATTGCGCGCCAATTCGCGCAAAACCGGAAATGCCTGATCATTCGCAACGGCTGGTTCAGCTATCGCTGGACCCAAATCCTGGAAATGGGAAACATTACACAGGACGTCCATGTATTCAAGGCAAGGCAGACCGACAATTCCACAACCGGCTATTTTGCACCACCTCCGATTCAGGAAGTGGTTGCCTTCATAAAAAAGGAAAAGCCGGCAGTTGTATTTGTTCCCCATGTTGAAACATCCTCCGGCATCATTTTGCCGGACGACTATGTGCAGGCAATCGGCGAAGCAGTTGAATCCATCAACGGAATATTTGTTCTGGACTGCATCGCTTCGGGAGCAATATGGGTAGACATGAAAAAATGCAAGGTCGACGTGCTGATTTCAGCTCCGCAAAAGGGATGGAGCAGTTCACCGTGTTGCGCAATGATCGGGCTTGGCGAGCGAGCGCGTGAGAAAATCGAGCAGACCCAAAGCAGCAGCTTTGCAATGGATCTGAAAAAGTGGCTGCAAATCATGGAGGCTTATGAAAACGGCGGCCATCTTTATCACGCAACCATGCCCACCGATGGGTTGAAATCCCTGTGCGACAACATGAAAGAAACCAAAGCTCTCGGTTTCACGACAGCCCAGAAAAGACAGATTGAGCTGGGTACGAAAGTGCGTGCTTTGCTTGAATCTAAAAACTTCATCTCTGTTGCAGCGCCGGGTTTTCAATCACCCGGGGTAGTGGTGAGCTATACATCCGACCCTGACATTCAGAATGCGAAAAAATTTATTCAGGCAGGATTGCAAATCGCCGCGGGAGTGCCGCTTCAATGCGATGAAAGGACCGACTTCCGAACATTCAGACTGGGTTTGTTCGGTCTTGAAAAATTGAAGAATGTCGATCAAACCGTAGCCCATTTAAAAGCTGCGCTTGACGGACTTTGATCAAAAATAATTTTCCAAAATCGCCAGACAGAATCTGGTGAAGATGGACAATCCGCCAATTTGAAGGGCGCTTGCAAACACCAACCCCAAGCGTCCTTCAAATTTTAAACTGCGCCAGCAGGCGTAGTTGTGCTTCAGTCCCGATGATCAGTTCTGTGTCAGGAGACTTCTGATACTTTCCGGTCTATATAATCAACAATTTTCAACACAGTCACCCTCATTTACAGTTACGCTAAGCCTAAAATACGGCAATTCAGCCACACCCAGCAACGATTTAGCTACACGTTTCAATGTCATCTGTGTACTTATCTGCCGTTCATGCATTTCAAGAAAAATCCCGAGATTAAGGTCAAAAATTGAGTTAGACGCGTATGATCAAAGTAGTAATGCGTTGTTTCGTCAAATACAATTTTGTTGCAGTAGTTGATGTGCCTTCCGAATATATAAACAAAGGAGTAACCGTATGAAAGTGCAAGTGTCAACAGCGATTGGAAAGACTTTAAACTGGATGGTTGCCAAGTGCGAGGGTAAGACCTACGCTGACGTTTCATTTTTGATTGGCGGCATGGGCTATGACGAACTGATTGATTACGCCTCTAATTTATTTGCATTCGATAAACACTGGTCATCTGAAGACCTGCGTGCCGAAATTCTGAGGCATGCGAAAATCGCGGACTACACTACCGATTGGACTAGGGCGGGCGTTATTCTCGCGCGCGAATGGATAGAGCTTTTAAGTGACAAACCTGACGGTTGGAAAGCGATTGTAAGTGATTCTGGTGACAACGCGCCATTTGGGATAGGCCCCACACCGGTTATCGCTATTATGCGCTGCTATGTCATTTCCAAGCTCGGATATGAAGTCGAAGTTCCTGAAGAGTTTGTTGGCGAATAATTTGCGACCGTATAAACAAGAAAACCTTCAGCCACGCTTGGTTACGATTTATTGCGCTGATTTAGACCTGGCATTGACACGGACTGACGTCCCCTCTTTGCTGCATGAATGGTGAAAATTAAATCGCAGTCGGGAAAGTGGACTTCGTTATTCAGTTCAATCGAAAATTTCAGTCTGAGCATTTGGCACTTTCCATGAGTGTGTACCGCCAGGCAACCTGCGCTGTCTCATGACGGTAAATCTGAAAGAAGGAGTTGTCACGCTCTTGCGACAAGCCAGTTTGATGAGCTGGATTAGCAGCCCGCTGGTGAATCAAGGCTCAGGAGTGCCTGTGTCCTTAAGTCCGCTCCCCAACTGCGCCCTTGCCAGAGCAGCCAGTTCCCGATACTTTGAGCGAAATTCATCAAGACTATCCTGTTCAAGCTCTTCCAGATCAAGCAGGGCATTGTGCGCGCCATTGGTAGCACGAATGAGTTCGTCGAGCTTTACCTGAATAGCCTGTGTATCCCGATTTTGGGTGTTCTGGATCAGAAAAACCATCAAGAAGGTGATGATCGTAGTCCCTGTATTGATCACCAGTTGCCACGTATCGCTGTATCCGAAGATTGGTCCGGAAACAAGCCAAACGACAACCACTGCCACGGCAAAGGAGAACGTCTTTGGCCTGCCGCTGATATGCGCTACGGCCTTCGCGAATCGGGAGTACCAAGCTACGTTACGCATACTGACCTTGGCCGTGTTGATGGTTTTTTGAGCGTTTAGTTATCTTTAGTGGTAAGTGCGTTCGTATCCACACTCTTTACGCCTTTGACTTTTGCAGCGATGTCCTTCACATGATCAATGGCATCCTGATTGGCCAGTGTGCCATTCAGAAGCACGACGCCGTGTTTCGTCGTTACTCTCACCTCGAAACCTTTGCTGGCGCTGTCTGCGAGGATCTCGGATTTCACCTTGGCGGTGATCCAGCTATCGGATACGGCACGTTCTGCCTTCCTGACGTGCTTATTGCCCCCAGGTACTTTCAAAGTGTTATCAACGCTCTTGACCCCTTCAATCGACTTGGCTACCCGCTCAGCCTCAGACTTGGCCTTGGAGCTATTTGCCGTGCCCTCAAGCGTGACGACTCCGTTGGTGGTCACCACACTGATGTCGGATTTCTTGAGACGGTGATCGTCCATCATCTTGGCTTTCACTTTGGCGGTGATGGCAGTATCGCTAATCGTCGCAGCTATGCCGTCACTGTGAGGCTGCGGCGGTGATACATCATTGTTCTCGGCAACAGCCGTGCCAATACCCAGAATCCAGATCAGGCCAACGGCAATCAGTGAGCCGGGTAATGAGTTTGTGTTTGATATTGTCTTATTCATTCTATTGCTCCTATTTAGTCGTATGTACGACATGCTTTACGAAAGATTCGCAAATCCAGTTGTTCTTGAGCAACCGCCAAGTCGGTGCGCTATCGCACATATATATTCAATACTGACTCTGATATGAGCCAAATACACAAATGCGAAAACCGGGGTAACTCCGGCCTTTTAGACATTAAACTTTCCCTGAATTAGAACTTGATCAACGCACCAATCGAGACCAGGCTGGCATTGCCGTTTATTCCTGAATCGTTAAATTTATATTTATCCCAGCCTAAACGAAGGCCCACCGATGGGGTAATGTTTAATTGACCACCCAAGCCATATGTGTAAGCTCTGTTTTTCAGATCATTTCCAGTAAAGCTTCCCCCAGGTTTGCCGGTGATCATTGCATAGCCCAATTTACCGAACAACGAGAATTGTTCATTGAGTGGCAAAGAACCTACACCACTCACACTGAATCCGGTAGATTTCACTGAGCCATTTCCCCCTTTTATTTCGCCCAAGTTGAGATACTCAGCTTCAACGGCAAAGTTAGGGTTGAAGTCGTGACCGATAAACACACCCCAGCCGGTTGGATTGGTTGAGTTCAAGGTCGTGGCATTAAAAGTGTTATTTTCAATACTGGTTTTAGCCTGCCCGCCTCTAACTCCAATATACATATCAGCAGCTACAGCAGGGGTAACAACAACGGAAAACAATACAACAGCAATCGCAATTTTCTTCATTTTTTACTCCATATATTTAATTTAAAGCAGGTGTGGCCAAGACACCAGGCCGGTTTCACCTGCATTGATATAACTTAAAAAACTACAATTCATGGCTGTTTTTTATCAAAACCATACCCAAAAAGCGTAGTGTCTAGACTTTGGCGTTCTTGACGGCTTCTTTCAAATTGCCGATGTTCTGCTGCACTTTGCCTTTGGCCTGATTCTTCAAGCCCTTGACCTGCTGAGCTGTGCTGCCAACCAATTCCCCCGCTTTTTCCTGAAGCTTGCCTGCGATGTCCTTTGTTGCGCCTTTAACCTGGTCTCTGTTCATTTTGAACTCCTTGCTTATCGGTTTATAAATATAAAGTCGGAACCGGCCCGAATCACACAATATTTTTTGTGTCGATGTGCAAAGATTAATAACAATCGAAAAGTTCTTCTGTGCGCTAACCAACACATTGGTTTATTTCACGCATGGGCAAGGTTGCTCGCCGGGGAGGGTGAAACACAGGAAGATGTATGCATTGAATCAGATCAGGCTTACATTTGGCCGCCTTGTTCTGGCCCAGGATTGATAATCAAGAATGTTTCAGCGAAAAACTGAAGAAGTAGACGGTAGCTTGGTGTGTCTGGAACTGGACATAGCAGACATTTTTCATGTCGTTCCGTCACTTTACGATTTGGCTGCACGCCTTAATTAAAAGAAGGCTTGAAAATCCTAACCCCTTGAAAAAAGTTTGGCATTTACATTATTTAATACGCCCGCACTCAAGCATCGTAGTCACTCCGATTTCTCTGCCTCATCGTTATCAAGCGTACCCTGTGCCGCAATCGCCCCCGCAGCGGTGGGTTTTCCTTTGAGTATCCACTCGAATGCGACACCAATCAGCGCGCCCAGCACCGGTCCGACGATATAGATCCACGTCGTGCCCAGGTCACCGCGCACCAGATCGGGCGCTAACGAACGGATCGGATTCATCGAAGCGCCGCTGATCGGTGCCGCCCAAAGACCCGCCAGCGCAATATATCCGCCTACCGCAAGGGCGCCGTTGCTGCCGATGTTGCGCGCGCCGGAAGCCGTACCCAGAATGGTATTCACCAAACCTGCTGTCAGCACTATTTCCGTCGCCAATGCGGCAATGTTACTGATTCCGTTGCCCGGCACGGTCGCACCCAGTGCACCTGCCGTGCCGAACAGGGCGTGCAGGAATTCCGCCGCCGCAATTCCACCGAACACCTGGGCCACAATATAACCTGGCACGCGCCGCCATGGAAAATTGCGCCGCAATGCAAATGCCAATGTAACAGCAGGGTTCAAGTGTGCCCCACTCACGGTGCCCATAAAATAAATAATTGCCATCACTGTCAGTCCTGGCGCTGTGACCGCCATACCCAGGGTAACCGCCCCGGCGCTTTTGACAACCATGAGCCCGCCACCCGCAGCAGACAGTACGAGCAGAAATGTGCCCCACATCTCGGCGAAAATGCGCCTCCATTCGTGCGCCGGATCCAGAAAATCAAAGGCCGCCTGCTTCTGTACCATCCTCCCCTGTTCGGCCGTTTTTTGTCTGTCCTTGTGTAGTGGATTTATCATGGGTGTAACGGATCTTTCATGGATTTCTCTTCAGACCTGCGCCATTATTTAACCAGCTGTTTGCGTATCGCCTGCAAATCCTTTCGATGTTGCTCGCTGGGTTTGGGGTACGCCAACTTGAGCGACTTCAGTGTATCAAGCACGATCTCGGAAATGATCAATCGCGCATTCTCCTTGTCGTCGGCCGGCACGACATACCAGGGCGAATCGCTGGAGCTGGTAGCACTCAGGCATTCCTCGTAAGCCTGCATGTACTGCTTCCAGTATCCCCGTTCCTCGATATCGGCCATGCTGAGCTTCCAGTTCTTGTCCGGATCTTCGATGCGATCGAGGAAGCGCTTGCGCTGTTCCTCTTCTGACAGGTGCAGGAAGAACTTGACGATGCGCGTGCCGTTTCGGTGCAGGTGTTTCTCTATGTCCACGATCGACTGGTAGCGTTCCGGCCAAATGGTCTTCTCATTCACTAATCCATCCGGAAGCCCCTGTGCCTTGAGTATTTCAGGATGCACGCGCACGACCAGCACCTCCTCGTAATAGGAACGGTTGAAGATGCCGATCCGTCCCCGCTCGGGCAGCGCCTGCGTGGTGCGCCACAAAAAATCGTGATCCAGTTCCTCCACACTCGGATGCTTGAAGCTGAACACCTGGCAGCCCTGCGGATTGATGCCGGACATCACGTGTCTGATCGCGCCGTCCTTCCCGGCGGCATCCATCGCCTGGAAGATCAGCAGCACAGCATAACTGTTGGATGCGTAGAGCAACTGTTGTTGTTCGCTCAGCTCCTCGACCTGCTTTTCCAACAGTTCCTTATATTTTTTTTTCGATTTGTATACAGGCTTTACCGACGTCGGCCATTTGTCGAGCTTGACCGTTTTTTCCGCAGCAACTCGAAACTTCCTGATATTTATTTTCATCATGATCTCCCGGTATTGTTACTGTTCAGGCGGGGGCGGCACGTAGCTCAGCAGAACGTCGCCCTCCTCGGGCTCCAGTGGAAACTCCTCCGAGTGGAACAATACTTTTCCATCCTTGCGCAGCAATAACAGGGGGAGCGCATCCGCGGATTCGATTTGAAGATGATTTTCAAACGAATAACTTTCCGTGAAATGCGCCTTCTTGAATTGCCAGTTGCGATAATGGCGACGTTCCAATTCTTCATTGGTCGCCACGGGTGCCATCACGAATATGCCGCGGTTGGCCAGCTTGATGCTCTTTCTTTCCTGCTCCGTATCGGCATGCATGGGCAACTGAAATACCTGGTTGCGCCCGAGCTCGGGCGCAAAACGCGAACAGACGAAAGCGTTGTAGGCATCGTTGGCGGTGGTCGCCAGCAACAATCCGATGCCACTGAGATCCAGTTCCATTTCCGCATGTTCGGAGAGAATCTCCCCGTAGTGGGTGCGGATTCCCGACAGGCGTGCCTTGCTCATGTTGTACCAGCTGGAATCGGCGATCAGCACCGGTACATTCATTTCCTTTAGCCTGATGGCGAGATCGGTGCTCCAGCTAGACGCACCCACGATCAGTATCCCATTCTGGCTGGCGGCAGCCAATCCCAGCTTGCGCGACAACCAGCCCAGAGTCGAACCGTGCAAAACCACGGTGATCAATACCAGCGCGACGATCAATGGCAGCAGCAGGTCCGCTCCCGGGTAACCCAGTTCGGCCATGCTTGCGGCGAACACACCGGCGACCGTCACAGCGACAACGCCGCGCGGCGCGATCCAGGCAAGCAGCAGGCGTTCCCGCCAGTCCATGCCAAGTCCCACGGTAGACAACAGCACTGAAATCGGCCGCACTGCAAACACAACCAGCGCAAGTAACATCGCACTGCGCCAGTCCAGCCTCATCAATATATGCGGATCAAGGTTGGCCGTCAGGATGACGAAGATACCGGACACCAGCAGGATCGAAACATATTCCTTGAGCCGTCTCAATTCCTCGATGCTGCGCAGTTGCATGTTGCCCAAGGTCATGCCAAGCAGCGTCGTCGCAAGCAATCCGGCTTCATGCTGGGCCTGGTTGGCCAAGCCGTAACAAATCAGCACAAAAGCCAGCGTGACCGGCGCTTTCAGAAACTCGGGCACATCGTCACGGGCAAACGCCTTGCCCAGCAGATATCCGCCACCGACCCCAAGCAACGCTGAAACACCGATCGCGATCGCCAGTCCACTCAACACCTGAAGCAGTGCCGCATGGGAACCGGCGTAAGAAAAATATTCAAACACCAGCACCGCCAGCAATGCGCCGGTGGGATCGTTGATGATCCCTTCCCATTTGAGCAATGAGGCGGGACGCTGCTTTAGCCGTGCCTGACGCAACATCGGCATGATGACAGTAGGCCCGGTGACAACGATGATTGCGCCGAACAGCAAAGCCACCGGCCAGGAAAGACCGCCGACAAAATGCGCGGCCGCACTGCCCAGCACAAAGGTGATTGCAACGCCAACGCTCCCCAGTCGTTTCACACCGGACCCGGCGGCCTTGAGCTCGTGCAGCCTGAGGTTCATGCCACCTTCGAACAGGATGATGGAAACCAGCAGCCCAACCAGGGGATTGAGCATGGCGCCGAGCTGTTCGCCGGGGTTGACCCATCCCAACCAGGGCCCTACCACCAGACCGGCGATCGAAAGCAGCAGAATGGCCGGCAAGCGGAAGCGCCAGGCTATCCATTGCGCGGCGATCCCCAGTGCGGTCACGAGCACGATAAAACCGGTCAGATTATTCGCTATATCAGGCATTGATGTGTGTCTCTTTCAATTTTGTGGGGTCCTGCGCTGCAGGCGGTTGGCGGGTATGCCTATTCAATGGCAACTTCCCGATATTACCTCGTATTGTTCGATGTTAATCCAACGCATCGGAACCCATACGGTCGCAATAGGCCAGATCGGGAAGTTGTGCGCCGGCTAACTTGCCGGCAGCATCCCGTAACGCAGTGCGCAAGCCTTCCTCCAGAACAGGGTGATAAAACGGCATGCGCAACAACTCACGCACCGTCAGCTTGCACTGCACTGCCAATGCCAGCAGATGTGCAAAATGTTCACCTTGCGGCGCACACATCTCGGCACCCAACAGGCAGCCGCTGTTTTTATCGACATAGATGCGCAACAGTCCGTGATTTACTTCCGCCATGCGCGCACGCGCCTGTTTTGAGAAATCGACTTCGCCGCTGACGATTTCATTTTCGTTAAGTTCATCAAGGCGCTTACCGACGGCTGCGATGCCCGGATCGGTAAAAACGATCGCAAGAGGCACGCGCCGTTCGAAGCAAGCCGGCTCATTCCGCAGCGCGTTGTAACCGGCGATATGTCCTTCGTCGATCGCCTCGTGCAGCAACGGCAAATGGCTGTTGGCGTCGCCTGCAATATACACGGGAAGATCGGCGATCTGCATGGTGCGCGGATCGAAAGGCGGCATCCCGTGTTCGTCGAGTTTGACGCCCAAATTCTCGATGCCCATCTGATCTACATTGGGACGGCGACCGAGCGCGACCAGCACCTTGTCAACCACGACACTCTCATTTCCGGCACGCACGCGGATACGCTCGCCTTCGCTGGCCAACTCTGCCGCATGGCCCAGATGCACGGTGAGCTCCTCCCGCAGCAACGACACAGCCTGCGTGTTGACACTGGCATCACCCAACCCGGCGACATGCCCTGCCGCATCGAAACCGGTGATCTCTATGCCAAGCCGGGCCAGCGCCTGGGCGATCTCGCTACCGAGCCCCCCCAATCCGATGACCGCCATCTGCGATGGCAACATTTCCTGTTCGAACAAATCATCGCTCGTCAGCAGCCGGTGGCCGAACGCGGCCCATGCTTTGGGGATGATCGGTCGTGAACCGGTAGCGATGATAATTTTCCCGGCATTCAGGCGATGTTCGCCGACCTGGAGTACTTGCGGTTCGAGGAACTTTGCGCGACCCGCGATGATGCGCTCGCCCAGTTCATCGGTGAGTTTGAGCATGCCCCCAACAAAGCCGTCGCGCAACTTGCGCACGCGCCTCAACACTGCAGGGACATCAACAGAGAGTAACTCTGCACCGGCCACGCCGAAGGTCTCCAGCGATTTGCGGCGGTGAAAAGCGACGGCTGCTTCGATCAGCGCTTTCGAGGGCATGCAACCAACACGCGCGCAGGTCGTGCCGTAAGCACCGTCGTTGATCAACATAAAATTATCGGTTTGCTTGCGTACCTCGCTCAGCGCCGACAGGCCGGCAGAGCCCGCACCAATAATAACAACGTCGTATGACTTGACCATAAAATCTCCTTTGGGCATCCGCAATCATCACCCGCATAAGCGGACATAACCAATCCAATTATTCTGCATTATGCGCCCGGCTTTCAATTGCATGGAATCCTGCCATGCAGGCGGTTGGCGGACATGGCTATCAATCGCAACCTCGATATATACGATATACATCTGTAATGTTCAATGCGGCTTGCCCACTTTCAGTGCCTCGAAGCCGGCAATCACGTCGAACAATTCCTCGTCGATGCCGCTCTGGCGCTGGCGGTGGTAGGTCTGGTTCAAATCCTCCAGCAGTTCGTCGATGTTCTTTTCGGCGCGCTGCATCGCGGCGAGGCGGCTGGCGTTCTCGCTCGCCAGCGATTCGGCGCAGGCGCGGAACAGCGAGATGAACAGATATTCGCGAATCAAGGCTTGCAGTGTCGCTTCTCTTTCACCAATCACTGCCTCACCGATCACTTCGGGCAGGTTGCCGGTTGGCCACGGAATTTCTGTCAGCCCGCGCTGCCATTTCTCATCCAGCGGCAGTATCCGCTGCATCACCGACTCGTACACTGCTCCGGATTTCGGGCGGTTGTGGAACAGGTAGACCTGCGCGACTTTACCCTGCTGGCGCTGCGTTTCTATTTCAATCAGGATGCGCCCGACCAGCGGGGTGATCGCGGCAATGGAATTCGGCACCTGAAAATTGCCTGCCACCGGGAGGGCCGCGTCATCCAGATATCCCTGCACGCGCTCGCCGACCACCCACACCGCCTTGTCGCCCGACATATCGCCCAGCTTGTTTACTGCGAAGTCCGCCAGCAGCTCGTTAAACTGGCCGACCAGCCCCTGATCCGAACCGAACACCACCGCGCCGGTCGTGCCGATTTCCGCCCGCGCACTGCCCTCCGCATAGATCACCGTGCCGGTCTTTTGGATGTAGGTCTGGCGCAACCAGGCCACCAGCCCCAGCTCGACGGTATGGTAATAATCATCCAGCGAACGCACCGCGCGCTCATACTGCACAATGCTCGATGCGGCCAGCGCCTTCATCGTACTCACCACCGATTCGAGATCGGATGCGCGATCAATCTTGCGGCGCAGATTTTCGAGGGAGTCGCTCATCGGATATTTCTGCCAAAGTTTTCCTGTAGTATCACTTACAACGGATCGCCATTCTCATCGAGATAAAACTCGTTCAGGGCGCGCTCCACTTCTGCCATCATCGTTAACACCGGACCGCCACCCATCATGATGGCGACACCGCAAACCTCCATGATCTCTTCCAGCTTAACTCCGGCAAGTTTGCATGCCCGGATATGCAATGCAATACAGTAATGGCATTGCTGTGTCAGCGCCATACCGAAGGCAAGACGCTCTTTTTCATTCTTGTCCAGAACACCCGACTTCATCGCCTCCGCCATAAAGGCCTGTATCTTTCCCATCAATCTGGGATTGAATTCAGTCATCATTTGCAGGCCGCGATGCGCATGCGCCAGCACATCGCGCTCGCTGTCAGAACCTTTAGGTTTCTTTTCAGATGTCATGATGTCTCCCTTGGGTTTATCGATTTAATTTCGTGCTCGCCTTTAACGAAGCTAGTCGCGGCCAGCGCTGTGCCCTTAATTTCCAGTCGCGAACGTCCGCAATCGGGAAGCCCTTTCATGGTCGTGAGAGGCAAGAATGTGCTGTCAGTCATTTAAGTAAAGAAGGCTATGGATTAACGATGTTGAGCACCTGGCCCGTGCTGAAATTGTAGTCAAAGCGCCGCGTGACTGAATCGCGACGAAAAGTGAAGCGGCAGTTTCCTCCGGTATATGTAGACTGAAAATCTGGGTTACTGGCAACTGACGTGTTGATGGTGTAGCTGGTTGAAAGTACACCCTGAAAAACCCGCATGCAAAGAGCGGCGGTGGCTGTCAGAGTATTGGTGCCGGCCGTATCTGAAGGCCGACAATTGGTATTAAAGTCGACATCGCCATTCCCAAAGCCCGGCAAGTTGTCCTTATTTGCCCAACCGCGTACAACACACGTCAGATAAGCAATTGAGGTGGTTGACTGCAAAGCACCGGCAGTAGCCGCTACAGCGGAACGGTAGCTATCTTTTCTAAGATCCACAAATTTAGGAAGAGCAATTGCACCAAGCACACCGATAATTACGATGACGGAGACCAGTTCAATCAGAGTAAAGCCCCTGTAGAACGGAAATTTAAAATTTGCACGTGAGTGCATCGGTTATCACTTAATAGTCAGGAATAATATTCAGTAATATTGGCTACAAAATCGTACAAGATTTTGCAGTTCGATAATACCTGCTGTTTGGACTCTACAGGCATTTGGGACTAGCATCAATCTGGGAACGTAATTGACAGTAACCGGCAAGTTATTGAGAACTTTATAGCCATTTTCGCCTGCTATAACAAAATTTGATTGGGGGTGATGGCTGGCCACGTCTGGGACGGATCAGCCCTTCCAATTCGCATTTTAACTGCCCTATTAATGTCTGCTTTTTGCTCAATATCAGCCATTCACATTTATGTAGCAATCTGAAAAGTCGCAAGCGTTTTTCGCGCAATTTGTAAGATCGCCTCGCGATCACTATCACTCAACACCTCCGCCGAGCTGAGCCGCTGTACCAGATCCCCCGGCAGTCCGTTCGCCGCTGAGCGCAATGCAAGCTCGGCATCGCGCATCTTCTCCAGCGGCACGCTGTCGAACAGTTTACCGGACAGTGCCATCAGTACGGCGATCTGTGCGGGCACGGACACCGGCTCGAATTCCGGTTGTTTGAGGCAGGTGCGGATGCGCCGCCCGTGTTCGATGACCTTGCGGGTGTTCTCGTCGAGACGCGTGCCGAAGCGGGCGAAGGTTTCCAGTTCCTCGAACTGCGCATAGGCGAGCTTGAGGTCACCCGCCACCGCACGGTAGGCGGCGCGCTGCGCCTTGCCTCCGACTCTGGACACGGACTTGCCGACATCGACTGCGGGCAGGATGCCCAGTTCGAACAGGTTGGGTGAAAGATATATCTGCCCGTCGGTGATCGAGATCAGGTTGGTCGGTATGTAGGCGGCGATGTTCTGCGCCTCGGTCTCGATGATGGGCAGCGCGGTGAGCGAACCACCGCCAAGTTCATCGTGCAGATGCGTGGCGCGTTCCAACAGACGTGAATGGATGTAGAAAATATCGCCGGGATAGGCTTCCCGGCCGGGCGGGCGGCGCAGCAGCAGCGACAACTCGCGGTAGGCGCGCGCATGGTTGGTGAGGTCGTCGTACACGATCAGCACGTCGCGGCCCTGCTCCATGAAATATTCCGCGATGCTGGTCGCGGCGTAGGGCGCGATATAAGACAAGCCGGGCGGGTCGTTGCCCTCGGTCACCACGACGACGGTGTATTCCATCGCGCCTTTTTCGTGCAGGTCGGCGACAACCTTTGCCACGGCGGAAGCGCGCTGGCCTATGGCGCAATACACGCACAGCACATCCTGGCCGCGCTGGTTGAGGATGGTGTCGATGGCGATGGCGGTTTTGCCGGTCTGCCGGTCGCCGAGGATCAGCTCGCGCTGGCCGCGCCCGATCGGCACCAGTGCGTCGACGATTTTGATACCGCTCTGCAGCGGCACGGTGACCGGCGCTCGATCCATGATGGGCGGCGAAGGGCGCTCGATCGGCAATCGCTTGTCTGAGCCAACCGGCCCTTTGCTGTCGAGCGGTCGCCCCATCGGATCGATGACGCGCCCGATCAATCCGTCGCCCACCGGCACATCCATCACGTGTCCCCTACGCTCGACTTCGTCGCCCGCATGCAACTTCGAGTGATCGCCGAACAGCACGACGCCGATCTCGTCTTCATCGACGTTGAAGGCGATGCCGTACATCTCGCCGGGAAATCTGACCACCTCGTTGTAGCCCACGCCGGGCAGGCCCGATACTCTGGCAATACCGATGGACAGGCTGGTGACCGTGCCTACTTCGAGCGGACGAAGTTGCGGCGTGTGTGCGGTTCGCGCCTGACTGATTCCGGCAAACGTACTGTCGAAAACATCCTGAAGACTCTCGATTTCCATGTTCATTTGCTGCCTGGTTCCGGCTTGGATGCTTCAGGCTCAGGCTCGGCAACGGCTGCAGAAGCGGGGTCAGTTTTAGTTACAGTTTCAGTCCCAACTTTGATTTTAGCCTCGACGTCCGGTTTCGGTTCTGGTTCAGGTTTTGCCTCCACTTTGATTGCCGGGTCAGATTTAACTACATCATCAGGTTTTGTTTGGCTTTCCGGCTTGACTGCCGGTTCAGGTCTTTCCTTGGCTTCAAGTTTGTATTCTTGCCTGGGCTTGGCTTTGGCGGAATCAACGCTCTTCTTCCGAATCTCGCCTTCCGCCTTCTCCCAGTCTTCGGCTGCCCGACCATCATGATGGCCTTGCTCTTCGTATAGTTGATAGGCTCGCTTGCCAATCTGCGATGTCAGGTCGGCAGGTTTCGCAACTTGTGCCCTGGCTTTGCCCTGTTCTTTCAGAAGTTCATCGACGCCATTTTCCAGCGAGACCAGATAGCCCGCAATGCTCCATGCCAGTTTCTGTCCATTCGTGCTGAGTTCAATGCCGCTGATCAGTTCCGGCGCGGTCTCGAAACGAAGCTGAATTTCTGCAGAGAAGGTTTCGTTGAGCGCCTGTTGTATCACTGTGCGCTGCCCGGCAGGCAGGTCAAAGGCGCTACGCACCAGCGCCGGGGAAGATGGATCCTTGAGAGACTCGCCGAAGGTTTTTTTCGCCTGCCCGTCCATCTCGCGCAGGCGGCGCGTAAAAACATCGGCCAGTCGTTCTTCCAGACCGGTCGTGGCAAGATCCGTCAGCGTCTTGCGTGCGATGGCAAATACTTCCTGTCCTGCCCGGCGACTGATGGCCTGATTCAAATTATGTGCATCGCGACGCAACGATTCCTGTCGTTTGGCACTCAGGTCATCGGCCGCCTGTCGCGCTTCGTCCAGCAGCCGACTGCGTTCTTTGTCCGCATCTTCCGTCGCCTTGCCCAACATCGCGGCGCGTTGTTTCTCGAACTCCTCGTTCTTGTGCTGGAATTCCTCGCGCTCCTTCAGGGCTTCTGCTTTTTTCGTGTCGGCATCTGCCAGCTCTTTGGCGATCTTCTTTTCACGCGCGTCGATCGCATTGAGGATGGGCTTGTACAGGAAGCGCTTCAGCAACCACACCAGGATGAGGAAGTTGATTACCTGCGCCAGAACGGTGAACCAGTCGATCAGCATGTGCGAGCTCCTGGAAATCCACACTTCATCCCAACTGCGGCGTTGCGGGAAAAATTTCTGGCTAACATATCAACACATATGCGGCGCGGCGAAATTTTTCTCGCGCCTTGCATTTGGGCGAATTCTGAATTTTCAGAAGCCCGCATCTTCATTTTGCCGCCTGTGCGATGACATGGTTCCAGAACGGATTGGCGAAGATCAGGATCATCGAGACCACGAAGCAGTAGATGGCGGTGGACTCGATCATCGCCAGACCGACGAACAGCGTGCGCGTGATGGTAGCGGAGGCATCGGGCTGCTGAGCCAGCGAGGTCAGCGCTGTCGCAACCGCCCGGCCTTCTCCCAGCGAAGGCCCGATGACGCCTATTGCGATGGTCAGGCCGGCAGTGATGATCGAAGCCACTGCAATAATGGTCATGCTGTCCATATTATCTCCTTGGTTTGTCGTTGTTCATTTTTATAGGGTTCATTTTTCACGGGTTTAATTTTCATGAGGTTCAGTAGCACCGGATGCGGACTCTGTCTTTGGCTTGCGCATTTGTGTCGCCGCCGCGATGTAAACCGCAGCCAGGATACTGAAGATGTAGGCTTGCACCATGCCGGTCAGCAGTCCGAGCGCACTCATCGCAATCGGGAAGAGGAATGGCGTAATGGTCAGCAGGATGGCAATGATCATCGTCCCGCTCATCATGTTGCCGAACAGTCTGACCGCCAGTGCCAGTGTGCGTGAAAGCTCGCTGATGATATTGAACGGCAGCATGATCACCGTCGGTCTCAGGTAAGCCCGGAGATATTCCCCCAGCCCGCTCTGCTCGATGCCGAACATCGGCACCGCCACAAATACACAGGCCGCCAGTGCCGCAGTGGTCGAAAGTGAACCGGTCGGCGGTTCATAGCCGGGAATGATGGTGAACAAACTTGCCATCGCAACAAACAGGAACAAGGTGCCGAGAAAACCCAGATATTTTTCCGGTTTCTTCATCCCTATTTCTGCAATCTGCGTAACCATGCCGGTGACAACCATTTCCAGCAGATTCTGCCAGCGCGAACGCTGCAGTTCGGTTGAAAGTTTGCGCGTGATGAGTTTTGAGCCCACTACCAGCACAAACATCAGCCCCCATGTGTAAACAATCGTGGCATTCAGTTTAAAAAGACCGAATTGCCAGAAAATGATCTCGTCCGGACTAAGGTGCATGGCCTGCTTCCTGCGCCAAAGGGCCAGACGGATTCGCTGCCCGGGTAAGCCTCATCACGATCACGCGCGCAACGATGAAGCCGAACAGTCCCGCCAACAACTTCATCCAATCGCCACCCATGACAAAATAGAAACCGAGCACGACGATGCTCGTACGCAACAGCATACTGCCCAAGAACCAAAGCGCCGGATGTTTAGCCGTGACGCCCTTGCGCACGGTCCACCACAAGCCGCCGAAAAAGAAGTCGCCAAGCAGGATTCCCGCTGCACAGGCAAATGCAAGGCCCGATAACTCATTCATGCTTGTCCTCCTGAGCATGTATCTCCCGGTCTTCCTTGGCCACCCAATGCCACGCATTGAAACAACCCAATCCCAAACCGAGAGCGAGCATCATGAGTGCCCATGAATGGCTGCCGGGATGGTTTTTGTCCAGCCAGATTCCGAGCGCCGCACCGAGGAGCGTCGGCACTGCCACCGACCAGCCGACCAGCCCCATCATGCCCAGCCCGGACCAGACGGTCTCCGTGACATGTTGTTGCGCGTTGAGCTTGCGCGCTTCCTTCTCGCCGACCTGACGCACGAATTCCGCTTCGTCTGCTTTGGATTGAAGTTCGCCTGTCTTGGATTTTAAATCATGAGCCACGATGAAACTCCGCGAAACGTCGCACGAATCCGCTTTCTAATTTTGCCAGTACCGACCGCACCTGTTTCTCCCCTTCGTCCAGATTCACGAACTCGCGCTCCACCGCCTCGCGCAACTTGCCCAGATCCAACCCGCCGATCGC
>JBDTCC010000052.1:0-16919 GCA_039923775.1 Gallionella sp.
GGCATACGTGTAGTCAAGCCGGGGGCATATCTGGGCGACATCGGCCATGCCATCCAGAGCTTTGTAGAGCCGTTGGGCTACGGCGTGGTACGCGAATTCTGCGGGCACGGCATCGGGCAGCTTTTCCATGATGAACCGCAGGTATTGCATTACGGCCGTCCCAGGACCGGCATGAAACTCGAAGCCGGGATGACCTTCACCATCGAGCCAATGATCAACGCCGGCAAACCCGACATCAAGCAGCTGGGCGATGGTTGGACCGTGGTAACCAAAGACCACAGCCTGTCAGCGCAATACGAGCACACCATACTCGTCACCGATTCCGGATTTGAAGTGTTGACCGTTTCCGATGGATGCCCTCCCCCTCCCTGATAATATTCCCGCGTTGCGTGAATCCCTAAGCAATGATCGTTTCACCCTAGAACAACGCTTTCTGAAAAACCGCAAGACGGCACACCTGCTGAGTGCGCACAGTCGGCTGATCGACCGCTATCTGCAACAGGTCTGGCAACAACTCTCCATGCCTGGCACGATCGCGCTTGTCGCGGTGGGCGGCTACGGACGAGGTGAGTTGTATCCCAAGTCGGACATTGATTTGCTGATACTGCTGAATTCCGACAAGCCGGAGGATGCCCTGCAGCAAAAGCTGCACCAACTGATCGGCATGCTGTGGGACATCGGCCTTGATGTCGGGCACAGCATACGCACCGCGGCGCAGTGCCTGAGCGAATCCTCTGACATCACCGTGCAAACCAACCTCCTTGAAGCACGACTTCTGACCGGTGATGCAAGACTGTTCAGGGAGATGCAAAACTTATTACATCAATATCTTGATCCGAAAGAATTTTTTCTGGCCAAGCAGCTTGAGCAACAACAACGCCACGCCCGCATTGCAGATACGGACTACAACCTCGAACCCAATCTGAAGGAAAGCCCCGGGGGGTTGCGAGACCTGCAAACCATTACCTGGATTTGCCGTGCGGCAGGTCTGGGCACACGCTGGAGCGAGCTTGCCAAAGCGGGCTTGATCAGCATTGGCGAGGCGCGCCAGATCGCCCATCACGACACCCTGTTGCAAACTTTGCGCATACGATTGCACTATCTTGCCAAACGCCGCGAAGACCGTTTGATATTCGAGTTTCAGACTCAGCTCGCCGAGCAAATGGGCATCACCGCTTCAGCCAACCGTCGCGCCAGCGAACATTTGATGCAACGCTATTACCGGACAAAGCTGGCGGTGCGCCAGTTCAACACCATCCTGTTGCAAAGCCTGCATGATCATCTGTTCCGCGAGACGCCGCCCCAGCATGCACTCAACGAAAGGTTTCGGGTCGTCGGCACGCTGCTCGATATCCGTGATGAGCACTTGTTCGAACATACCCCGGAAGCGATATTCGAACTGTTCCTGCTGATACAAAAACACGATGAACTGACCGACCTAAGCGCCAGGACGCTGCGCGCACTGTGGCGCGCCCAGCATCTGATCGATGCAGCGTTTCGCCGCAACCCGCTGAACCGGTCACGATTCATGGAGATACTGCGCCAGCCCAAGGGGGTACTCCACACGCTGCGGCGAATGAATGAATATGGCATACTCGGTCGCTATATACCGGCGTTCGGGCGTATCGTGGGACAGATGCAGCACGACCTGTTCCATGTCTATACGGTGGAAGAACATATCCTGATGGTGGTGCGCAATCTGCGCCGCTTTGCCGTGCCGGAATTCGCCCATGAACACCCTTTCTGCAGCAGGTTGATTGGCGAATTCGCGCGCCCCGAAATGCTCTATGTCGCCGGGCTCTTCCATGACATCGCCAAAGGAAGAGGTGGCGACCATTCACAGCTTGGCAAGAAAGATGCCCGCACATTTTGCAAGCAACACCAGTTTAGTCGAGATGACACCGAACTGGTGGTATGGCTGGTCGAGCATCATCTGACTCTTTCAGCCACCGCACAGAAACAGGATTTGTCCGACCCTGATGTAATCGCAAGTTTCGCCGCCAAGATCAAGAATGAGCGCTATCTGGTCGCACTGTATCTATTGACGGTTGCGGATGTGCGCGGTACCAGCCCAAAAATATGGAATGCATGGAAGGCCAAGCTGATAGAAGACTTGTACCGCGCTACACGCCGTTATATGAAAGACGGCCAGGTCAACAATCTCATTGAAGATATCCACGAAAAGGCGGCTACCACGCTTAATCTGTATGCGATGACAGCCGAGTCTTACCAGTTGTTGTGGGCGCAGCTCGATGACAGCTATTTTCTGGACCATGAAGCGCAGGAAGTGGCTTGGCATACCCGCTTGCTGGCTTACCGTGTGAACTCATCCGGCCCGATTGTAAAGACACGTCTTAGCCCTGTCGGCGAAGGATTGCAGGTTTTGGTGTATTGCACGGATCAGCGCGGCCTGTTCGCGCGCATCTGCGATTTTTTTGCCCGGATGAATTTGACCATCGCTGAAGCCAAGATCCATACCACCCTGCATGGCTACGCATTGAACAGCTTCCAGATCATGGAAGCCACGCGTAGCGAGACTGCATACCGCGACATCATGACTTATATCGAGTTCGAACTGGCATTGCAAATCATGCAAGCCAAACCGATAACACCCGCTGCCACCGGAAGGATCAGCCGTCAACTGAAGCACTTCCCGCTCGCCACCGAAGTGGAGATCAAACCCGACAACAAGGGTATGCTGGTACTCTCGCTGATTACCGGAGACCGCCCCGGGCTGCTGGCCCGTGTCGCGCTGATTCTGGATAAACAACACATCCACCTGCACCGTGCCAAGATCAATACCCTGGGCAGTCGCGTCGAGGATGTATTCTGGATCACTGGCAAGGATATTGATCAACCAGGGCAAACAGATGCACTGCGGAACGCAATACTGACAGTATGAACGGTTGTTGCAGTGAGCAAGACACAGGAGATGACCGTGAGAAGCGCACCATGAATATTGCCATCATCGGCGGCGGTTACGCGGGCATGGCAGCCGCAGTGGAATTGTCCGATCGGGGCCTCCCGGTCAGCGTGTTTGAAAGCGCGCGTCAACTCGGCGGACGGGCGCGCGGCGTCACACATCAGGATACGCAACTCGACAATGGCCAGCATCTGCTGCTCGGCTGCTATTACCAGACCCTGCGCATGATCGATAAGGTTGGCGGCAATCCCGAAAGCGATTTCCTGCGCCTGCCGTTGCAACTCGATCTGCACGGGAAGTTCTTCCTGAAAGCACCGCGTCTGCCTGCCCCGCTCCACCTTCTGGTCGCACTTCTCGGTGCTACAGGACTATCCCCGGCTGCACGGATGAATGCTGCACGCTTCATGCTCGCGCTGCGTCACATGAACTTTCGTTTAACCAGCGACATGACTGTTACAGAGCTGCTTGCACAGTACGGTCAGGATAAAGACCTTGCGAAGAAGCTTTGGGAGCCGCTCTGCATAGCGGCGCTGAACACGCCGATACACAAGGCTTCCGCACAGGTGTTGCTCAACGTATTGCGCGATGCACTAAACCGGTCGCGCGCTGACAGTGATATGCTGCTGCCACGCATAGATTTTACCGCGCTGTTCCCGCAACGTGCCGCCAAGTATGTTGAGGAGCACGGCGGCAAGCTGCATATCGCGTGCGGTGTAGAAGCACTACGCCCGTTCGAGGGCGGCATCGAAATAACCACTGCAACGGGCACTGAAAAGTTCAGTCACGTCATCTGTGCCGTGCCGCCTGTAGTTGCCGCCAAATTGCTGCGCCCCATCGTTACCCTTGCAGAAACTGTCGCCCAGATCGACAGTCTGGAGCACCAGCCGATCTACACCGTGTATCTGCAATATTCTGACAATATCAATTTGCCGCACCCCATGCTTGGCCTGTACCAACGCTATAGCCAGTGGCTATTCGACAGGGGGCGTATTGCCGGCCAGCACGGCCTGATCGCTGCAGTGATCAGCGCGGAAGGCATACATCAGGAATTGTCGCAGGAGGAGCTTGCGCGCCGTGTCATCGCGGAATTGCGCGATGAATTTGGCATCGCTGAGTTACCGAAATGGCACAAGGTCATCGCCGAAAAGCGCGCCACGTTCTGCTGTTCACCCAAGCTGCGACGCCCTTCCCAGCATACACCCCTGCCCCAATTGTTGTTGGCAGGTGACTACACGGCCGGTGACTATCCCGCCACGCTGGAAGGCGCTGTAATCAGCGGAGTGAAATGCGCTGATGCGCTGCACGCGGTCAGGCACGCGGCCGTTCCAAGTTCGCCATGCTGAACAGCTTGAAATCCCAAGTCTTGAGACAGTTCCGGTTGTCGTCGATCATTTCGAGGTATCTGCCTGCCAGCCGGGAAATATGATTTTACCTAGTCTATTCAATGCTCTTGCTTGCAGTGCTTTTTGCGGGACATCGCTGATCAGAATGTCCACGCCCAGATCCAGTGCCTTGTTTATTTCCGTGTCACTGTTGCAGGTGAAGACTGCGATGAGCTTTCCGTGATCGCGCAACAGCCTGACCATAGCCTGATCAATCAACTTGATCGGCATGCACAGCCCATACAGAAAAGATTGTGTCGACAGAATATTCTGTGCATCGGCCAACGTCTGGCCATCCTCAAGATTGTAAACCAGCGGCATTTCGGGAGAGCACTGGTGGGCATAGGCCAGGGTCAGTAGATTGAACGAAGAAACCAGAATTGAGCCATCGCAGATTGGGCCAACCAGTTCCAGCGTTTGTCGCACTTTCATTTCCTGGCGTAAAACTTGTTCCCAGTCGCGGCTCTTGATTTCCAGCAACAGGCGGCAGCGCTTGCGATAGGCATCAACGAACTCTTTCAGGCTCATGATCCCCTCGGGTTCGGTTCGTGAAGAAAAATGCGCGGCAAAATTCATCGCCTGCAAACGGACGTGATCGAAATCGTCGATATGATGGGTGGGCAATCCCACCTTGTCGAGAAAGCGGTCGTGCCACAGTACAGCTACGTCGTCACGGCTCAGTTGGACATCAGTCTCGATACCGTCGACAGCATATTCCAGTGCCTTGTCGAACGCCGAGCGGGTATTTTCCGCCGCCTCCCTGTTGGCCCCGCGGTGGGCGAAGATTAAGGTTTTTGTCATGGCAGTTCGGAGATGGGGGATATTGAGTTTCAATAAGCGTGATTAGGGCAATCGGTCTATGAATGTTTGTATCGAAACCTTCAGCGCATCATAATTCGGGTTGTACATCAGCCGTCGCATAACCCCGGTTTCAAGGTTTCTTGCAGTCACCTCACCTTGAAAATCCCGCTCAGGATGTGCAAGACAGGCGGCGTATTTTTCCACATTGCCCGGAAAATAATGCGCGCAGTTGGAATAATCTCCCCCCAGGCCATAATGACTGTCGTCCGGTGAAAACACGATCGCGGTGTGCGCAGAGCTTAATATTTTTTGCCCGGGAAACACACTGTTCACCAGTTCCAGTTGGTCTCCCGGAAAATTAGGGGGAAATTTTTCCGGGTCGGTGGTGTAAAGCACCAGCTTGCTTGAATCAGGACATAGCTGCTTTATGAATTCAAGAGTCACCGGGGTATCGACGGTGATGTCATCTGCACTGGCGGCGGTGAAAACCGGTATATCAAGACGACGCCCGTGCAGTTGTCTGTCGAGTTCCCTGATCAGGAGATAAGTCTGTGCGGCGGCATTTTTGGTAAATGACTCATACTTGTAGATGTCCAGGTCGGGCTTGATGCCCACCCATTTGGCGGAAGGGATCAACCAGCTATACAGTTTGTGCAATTTGGCAAAAGCCGCCCGCCGGTTAACCTTCAGCGCAGGAGAAAACAGGAACAGGCCGAGCACCCGATCGTCGCGCAGGCTATGGTAGACGCTCAGTGTCGCACCGGTCGAGTATCCTGCCAGATATATTTCGTCAGCCTCTCGGGCCAGTTGATGCGCACCATAGGCGACCGTCTTGGCCCATTCCTGCCAGGTCACATCAAGCAGGTCACCCGGTTGCGTTCCATGCCCCGGTAGCAATACCGACATGACACGAAAGCCATTCTGTTGGAAGAAGTCGGCCAAATGACGCATAGCGTAAGGAGAATCGCTCAAGCCATGCGTGAGCAGCACGCCGCGACGATAGGTTTTTTGTTGCCCTGGCGAGAAACCGGGTGGTGGCTTCAGTTCGAACGGCGCATTGCCGTCGACAATTTTTTCCGGATCGGCAGCACCGGCGTGTGCCCTGAAGAGCATGTCCCGGGTCCGGGCCACATAATCCACAAAGGCCAATCGATTTCCATGGAAGCGTGAGTTAAACCCGGATTGCTGGTGCCGTTTTTCAAGCGGTGGCGTTGCCATACTTACTCACCGGCGCATTTCGCGATCGCAGCGTCGGTCTCCAGCTTCAGACAATGTCTCAGATCCAGATTTTTTGACCTCACCGGTTTGTCAACAGCCGGCGTGCTGCTCGACTTTGTCGTTTTAGCGAGTTCCATGTGCGGCTGGGGAGCCTGGATTGGTGCCACAATAGGTACTGTAATGGTAGGCTCTTCAGATTTCGACGCCGTAGCAGACATTGCCTTAACGAGCGGGGCGGGCACAGGTGCAACTGCAATGACTGGTGCCGGATGCGGAGTCGGCGCGGTAGCCACCGGTTTGGTTTCAGTGGGGTGGGTTACAGGCACAGCAGGATGTGTTGGTGCAATAGCTTTCGCGATAGTGGGCTCCTCATTCAAACCCAACAGGTTGAGGTCCATGGGATCAAAATATACAAATGCCGCTGCTGCCACGATGACCAGCATACCGACGAGTAACAATACTTTTCTGTTCACGATCTTCCTTTCTCAAGCAAAATTCATCGTTGAATCTGCATCGGCCAGATCAACCCCCCGCGATTTCACCTTCACACGATAAACTGCAATGTCTGCGCTGGCAATGTCTCCAGACTATTTATTTTCCCAAAACACGTCTTGTTTCTTGAAGCGTCGAATGACTTTTCGCAGTACATCGAGCTGATGATCCAGACTATGTGCGATCCAGCCCCTGGACACATTGACCGCCTCCAGAACAGACTCATCCTGACGTGCCACCAATGCGGCATCTCCTGCCAACTCATCCAGCAAGCGATGTGCCACCGCGACATCATTCAGCTGCCCGAGCATCTCCTGCACTTCGCTTAATGCGGCAAGAAAAGATTCGGAGCTTTTCCTGTTGTATAAACCCGCAAAGGATTCCGCGCTATATCTTAGTTTCTTGGCGGCTATACGCAACAGATGCAATCGCGCGGCATCGAAAATATCAAGATGCCGGCCGGAGCGGTCAAACCGTTTGGCCAACTTGCGCAAACTGTGCGCGGCGAATTTCTGTATCGCCGGCACAGCCCGAGACTTCTGCCAGTCTGCCTGATGCCAATACCCGCCATTCATCCAGATGGCGAAACGTAATAGTAAACGCTGCAATTCTCGTGCCCGGGTTGCGCCATGCAATGTCCCGTAACAGACTGTTCTGCGCCGATCGCTTGCCTCCAGCAAGGCCTGCAACCCTGCATGCCCGCTCATGCGACCACACATCGGCCGCAACGTCCCGGCAATAAATACATCCCATTCGCGTATGCGTCCCAAGGCAATGCACAAATCTGAAATATCTTTGTACAATCCGGCCAACGCCTCATCAGGCTTCACCTTTTCAGTCATGCGCAGGATCACGCGCAGGCGGCGCAGCGCGACGCGCATCTGATGAAGATACTCGGTATCCGTGCCATCCATTGCGCCGCGCAGGTTGTTCTGAAAATTCTGCAAACAAGACCAGATCAGCATTTTTAGCACATCCGCCAGCATGTCGGTCCTGGAAATATGCGGCGCTACACTCTTGACCGGATGCCCGATAAAACCTGACAGCTGGCGATACCCATACTCCGCCTTGCTGACCACTTCGAGCTCGAACGGCACGATATCCAGAATCGCCAGGGCCAACTCGAACAATTGCCGCGAGTCGCCGGATTTCAGCTCCAGTTCTATTTCGCAGATCGGCATATTGTGCTGCCCGGCACTCACCTCGCCCTGATCCAGACACAATTCGATCCGTGCTCCCTGGAAATTCAACATCCGGCTGCTACGGGAAAAATCGGTTACGAATATCGGCTGCAATTTTTTGTATGATGATGAGGGAAAATGTGCTTTCCAGTCTGCAGCTTCTGGAAAATCAAAGTCCAGTTCCGGCCCTCTCACCGGCACTTCCCACTCGTTGCGCTGATGCAACCCGGCCCTGACCGAACCGCCGCCCTTCAGGGTTTGCAGCCATTTCCGCCCGGCGTGGCGCAAGCGCAATGCCATACCGGATTTATGCAGTTCAAGCTTCGGGGTGTCGTAATAGATATTGTAAAGACGGCGTGTGACCGGGCGAGCAACCTGATACGCCTTGAGCAACGAATGCCGCTTCAACCTGGCGAGATGCTCGGGGGCAATGCGCAATTTGAGTTCGATTTCTACTACCATGTCTGCATCAGGTTTAACGTGAATCGTTCACTATAACAGGTGACCCGAACAGCGATACTCCCTGCCCTGGAATGAATATAATTACCCACAAATCGAAGCGCCTTAACAGGGTGTTGCAAATTTGCACTGCAGTAACCCGCATTCTTACCTGGATTTATTGCTATGCATTTTCGGTTAAATTCAGCAGCTTCTCGAACTCTTCGGGTGGCAGAGGTTCTGAAAAATGATTGCCTTGCGCATAGTCGCAACCGGCGACTGCCAGCAGGAAACGCTGTCCCTTCGTTTCCACCCCTTCCGCAATGACTTTGAGTCCCAGCTTGTGCGCCATCACGATGATTGCTTCCGACAAAGCCATGTTATTCGTATCCGATTCAAGATTTTTTACAAAGGACTGGTCGATTTTAAGGTAATCAATGTCAAACTTTTTCAGATAGGAAAGCGATGAATAACCCGTACCAAAATCATCGATCGCCACCTGTATCCCGGCATCACGAAACTTGAACAGAATGTCGGTAACCTCGGACTCTGCTTTCAACAACAGTCCTTCCGTGATCTCAACCACCATGTTGTTTCCGGAAATGCCCAGTTCAGCCATATACCTAACCCAATCATCGAACATACTTCCGCCATACTGAAACTGTATGGGCGATATGTTGACACTCATCTTGAAATCACCTTGGCAGCGCTTGCTCCATATACTCGCCCACCGGGCCGACTCCCTGAATACCCAGTCGCCGATCTCATTGATGAGTCCGGCTTCTTCTGCCAGCGCGATAAAATATGTGGGGCTGACCATGCCACGTTCCGGATGCAGCCAGCGGATAAGTGCTTCTGCCTTGTGGATCAGTCCGGTCGACATCTCGATAATCGGCTGAAAATGGACACTCAATTGCCCCGCTTCCAGCGCACCGCGCAGGTCGTTGATCATATGTAACCGGTTCTGTGCTTCTATCTGCAATGATCGGGTGAAATAACTGAAACGATTGCGACCCTTGTTCTTGGCTACATACATCGCCTGATCCGCGTTCTTGATCAGTGATTCGATGTCTTCGGCATCGCTTGGATAAATGGTGATTCCGATGCTGGCCGATACATAAACTTCATCGCTACCCAGCCGGAATGGCTCTGCCAGTTTATTGACTATCTTTTGCGCGACATCCTCGACATGGCCTGTTTCAGACATTGCGGACAGGATGACCGTAAATTCGTCTCCTCCAAGGCGGGCCAGCGTATCCGATCCTCGTACACAGGAACGAATGCGTTTGGAGGCTTCCTGCAACAGCAGATCGCCCACAGCATGCCCGAGCGTGTCATTCACCTGCTTGAAGTGATCAAGGTCAATCAGGAGCAGAGCCAAAGGAAGACATTCGCGAAAGGATTTCTTGATTTCCTGTTCCAGCCGGTCGTGGAACATGTTGCGATTGGGTAATCCGGTCAGTGTGTCAAAGTTGGCCTGCCGCCAGATCAACTCCTCCGATTTCTTCTTCTCTGTGATATCCCGGATCATGCCGCGGTACGAGATGATAGTACCGGCTTCGTCGTTCACTGCAGTGTATGAGCAGAGCGTTGTTATCTTTTTCCCGTTCTTCTTCTTGATGATAACTTCCAGTTCTGCAAAGCCATTTTTATCAACAAAGGCAAAGATGTTTTTCTTGTCGGCAGGGTATGCATAGATGTCCTTGTCAAGATCAAGGGAAAGCATTTCCTCCTTGGAGTCATAGCCGAATATCCGGACAACCTTCTGGTTTATGTCGACATAATTACCTGCCGCATTGCTGATAAAAAGCCCGTCCAAAGACTCCTCGAAAAGTGATCGATATTTTTCCTCGCTTTTCCGTAGCGCGTTCTCGATCTGCTTCCTCTCGGTGATGTCGATATAGCTGGCACGGACCAATCTGCGGCTTTCCGAAGGCAGTCGAACCAGCCTGACTTCGCAAAGAACATCCCGCCCCTGTGCGTCTCTCAGCAGCCTTTCAAACTTGACCTGCTCGCCGGCCAGCACACGTTCGCCGCGTTCGAGATACGTTTCAAACGAGGGTGAGTTCTCAGGCTGGTTGGGTGCGGCGAAATGTTTCGGACCCCAGCACAACAATTCCTCGCGGCTGCAGGCGAACAGCCGTTCCGCACTGGATGTCGCGTCAATGAAAAGATCGCTGTCCAGATCATGAATCAGGATCGCCTCGGGCGCATCGGCAGCCAGGGTGCGGAAGCGTGCCTCGCTTTCGCGCAGCGCACTGTCCAGCCTTTTGCGTTCCCCGATGTCGCGGACGATGTTGAACAACAGCTTTTTGCCTTCCAGCACGATTGCCCTGCTGCACACCTCGATCGGTAATACGGAGCCGTCTTTGTGTACCTGAGCAGATTCGTAGATCAGGAATTCCTGGCTCTGCGCCCGTGCAATCCGGCTGCCGAGCATGTTTGACCATTCCGACTGAATAAATTCGCTGACATGCTTCCCCAGCATTTCGTCCTTGGTATAGCCCAGACGCGCATGAGCGGTCTGGTTGATTTCCCTGATGAAACCGTCCGGATCAAGGATAAACATGGAATCTGCCGCCAAATTGAATAGCACATGAAATCCCTCCTTGCCGATCATTAATCCCCCAATCCGTTTATATTCAGGCTTGCCGATTGCCGATTGTCATTTTGACTTTCATCGGGCTGAATGCCGGACATTGTCCAGATCATCCCCGCAATTGTTCGTTTGCCAATAAATCTGAACGTAATCTAGCAGGACATCCGATTTTTTACCACGGAAAAATATTCTGGCGTCAAATGCCGACTGCAAACTTCATTATTTGTGTAACCGCAGCGATGGCAAACTGCCGCGGGTAAATCCCGCCCGGGGGAAATACGTTTCCAAACGGTCAAGAAAAGGTTTCAAGAATGGTGGTTTTTTGAGTAGTATTGGCTATTCATCAATTTCAAGCTAAGGAAGCAAAATGAGAAACATTGCGATCATCGCAGCTTTGGTCATATTTTCCCTCACCGCATGCAACAAAAAACCTGCTGAGCAACCCTTTGTTCCTGATCCTGTGATACCGCCCACGGGCACCCTGCCCACCGGTCATCCCGCCATCAATAGCCAGAATGACGCACTCACCGGTGTGCCGGGAAAATTCCAATCGCAAAAGGGCACGGTGGTCAGTATCATTAACATACCCGAATTTACCTATCTGGAGGTCCGCCAGGACAACCAGACGCTCTGGATCGTCGCCGCTTCGGTAGTCAATCTGAAAAAAGACGATGCAATCGAGTTTGACAGCGGCACGACAGTGAAAAATTTCACCAGCAAAACACTGAACCGTACCTTCCCCAGCATCTCGTTCGTCAATCATGTAACTATCCTCAACGGGAAATAGCCATCCTGTTGTCGGTGATGCCGCCCTGCCCGCGTGCCTTATGGCGCTTGGCGCAGGTTGGCCAGACGTGCAAGTCCGAAGTGGATGAAGGCAAGCCCCGTGAGTGCCGGCGCGAACAGATTCAGCAGCGGCACAAATTGCAGCAAACCGGTCAGCAGACCCAGGCCCCACCATGACGATTGGTATTTGGAAAACAGGATTTTCATTTCTTCGCTGCTGCCATGTTCCGCGAGCGCATCGTAGCGGAACATTCGCTGGTTAAGATAAGTCGCGGCAACGAATGGCAACACCACGCCCACACCAATGAACCACAGTGGCAGGGTGAACACCCAGATGGCAACGAATACCACGATGGCAAGCACGGCGTTGAACAGGTTGCCGGCAACGCTGCCGCCGTTTTGACGCTTCAGTCGGGGATAATCACGATCGCCCACCAGACGGATCAGCGCGGGCATCGCAAAGAATGCGGTAATCAGCAACGCGGTGAGAAATACCATCGGCACAAACAGGATCATGTGCAGTGCTGCCTGAATCGCGTTGGCAACCCAGCGCGGCTCCAAACCATCAAGCCAGTGCTGGACACCGAGATAGGCGAGGCCATTGACGATCCATCCCGAGAAGGTGCCCCAAAAGGTCACGCCCAGAATCAGCCATAGCAACACAGCCGCAAGGATGGGCCAGATCACGATCCACAATATCCTGAACTGGAACAGGTCGCGAAGGGCTTTTGCCAAGGCATCTAGTATCGGATTCATCGGGATTCCTTATTCAGGTTTTGTATTGACAAGCCGTGCGACTTGATACGCGGAACTGGGTGCGTATTTTCCACATCAGAACCCGAAGGCGAATCCCAGCTCGGGATAGGTTTCATTGCATTTGCGATAAATCGTATTTTGGCAACCAAGATAAGCCTCCCGGACAATGCCCAGACTGAAATAGGAATTCGATCCTGAAGCGATATTGATACCGGCACGTTCGCCGACCGAATTGATGTCGGGCAGGCCGTCGACAACGGTGTGTCGATAAAAACCGCCGACATACGGCTTTACGGTGGACGTCTGATAGAAAACGTATTGCGCAAAAGGCGCATATTTTGTGATGCCGGGAACATTTCCGGACCATTTTTCGACGGACAAGCCCACACCCAAACCGTCCAGTACATAATAGCTCACGCTCGCGCCAAGGATGAAATAGCTTTTATCAAAGGCATAACCACTCCCGCCGGTCACTGAAAATTGAGTATGTCCCTGCCCGAACATTCCGGCCACCCCGGCAGCATGTGCCGGTAAACCCGGACCTAGCATCACCATCACCAGCAGTATTCTGTTCATTGCAATGCCCCCTGTTTCGACTTGCGACACCAACGGCTGATACTTCTATCCGGATATTTTAAGGCAATTTGCATTGGTCGCTTTATTTTTGCAGTTACTTGCTTGCAGCTTATCCGGATGGAGCGCCGATCTCGATGCGTTCATATTCCGCGATCACCTGGGCGCCCAGCAACAGCAGCGTGGCGGCCACTTCCATGCTGAGCAGCACGACGATGGCCGTGGTGAGCGAGCCGTACACCACACTTACCTGTGACAAAGTACCCAAATACCAGGCCATTGCCTGCCGGATGATTTCCCAGAGCAAGCCGGCCGTGGCACCACCTATCAACGCATGACGCGCCGTCAGCCTGCCCACCGGCATGAAATAATAGATTGAGGAAATAAGCAGGATCTCCCCGAACACGCCGGCAATGTAGATCAGCCAACGCGAGAAGCCGCCCAGCGACCAGTTATGGCCGAGGATAACAATATGCTCGCTCCCTATTGCCATCAGGTCAACGAGCAGAAAAGTGCCCAGAAACAGCATCGCGCTGATGAAAAAAATATAGCCGAAAGGCAATACCAGCAGTGAAACCAGAATGTGCCGCTTGCTGTTTTCCACACGGTGCGTAAAGATCACGGATATCGCACTCTCCAGCACCTTGAAACCGAGTGAACTGAAAAACAGCATCGTGATGAGCAGCACCCAGCCGATCACTTCGCGATGGTCTAGAAACGACCTGAGCTCCGTCACCACGGCCTTGGCTTCGCCCGGCACCACATATTCCAGCGCCCGGTTCAGCGTTGCCAGCAGTATGTTCTGGTCAATCAGCTGAGATAGCGCGATCACGATCAGGATCAATAGCGGCACAATGGAGAGAAGTGCATAGTAGGCGACCGCGCCGGCGAGTAACAGACCCTGGTTGGTCTGAAAGCCTTTCAACACCCGCAGAGAAAAGGCAACGGGATTTTTAATGACGTAAGTTGTTCTGGGGTCAATCAGCTTCATTGATATAACAAGCTTCACGGAGGATTGCCGGGGTTAGCGTGTTGATTGTACCGCGCCTGACCTGCGGATCATGTGCGTTGCCGTACATTAAACCTGAAAGGCAGGCATAACAACGGCCGGAAAATTCCCGAAAAATATATATCCCTGGATACATGGATGCCCCTTGTGCGGCGCGTCTCTATACGAATACTATTTTGCCATAGTAATATTCCGCTGGGACCAGAGGCCATAAATACAATTTTCTACGGTAAGGGAGTGGGCATGGAATCGATAGAACTGAAGATGGCCATCCTGACAGGATTGGTGGGCGGCTCGATCATGGTGCTTGCCGAAGGGGTAGTCTTATACCAAAAGCTGACAAGATATCAGGCGCATCTGCGCGGTCTGTATCACGCAAAAAGATTCTTTCGCCTGACCGGGGAAATCTGCATCATCGCATTTGTCGTGCTGATCCAGCCGGTGATCGTTTCCATACTGGCGGTGTCAGCACTTGATAGATTCACCCCGCAATTTTCTGTCCATGTGATGGAGGAACTCCATCAGGGGATACAACACGGCACCCTGAATGACAGCCGCCGACTGAGGAGTGCTCCTGATTGAATCTTGTCCAGCCCCGCCTTGCTCGTTGGAAGTTAATCTCGGCACCGGAAAGTGCGCAGCGTTACACGAAGCGAAAAAATTTCCTCCAGCATCACCCGCCGCGCCTGCTACGCCAGTGTTGTATCACCAGATAGCCGCCTATCATCCCGCCAAGATGCGCAAAGTGCGCCACACCCGTCTGCGTACCGGTCACGCCTAAGAATAGTTCAAGGACTGCATACAGGACCACAAACACCCTTGCCTGCATGGGTATGGGCGGGATCAACAGCATGATGACCCGGTTCGGGAAGAACATCCCGTAAGCGAGCAACAGCCCGAACACCCCGCCGGATGCACCCACCGTGGGATAAACATCGCCGCTGTAGCCCGTAACCAGCAATTGCATGAGTCCGGCTGATATCACACTGGCGAAATAGAGCTGCAGAAACATCCTGCGTCCCATCATGTGTTCCACCTCCCGACCGAACAGCCAGAGGCCGTACATATTGAAAGCGAGATGGGTGATGCTGCCGTGCAGGAACGCGTAGGTCACCAATTGCCAGGGCATGAAACTGCCTTGCAACGGCCACAGTGCAAAACTGCCTATCATTCCATCACCGGTGCCGGTCTGCAGCAAGTAGCCGGCTATTGTGGTAATCAGGATGATTTGAACACCGGGCGGCGCGGTGCGCATTGTTAATCTTTCCCGGCCGCTAACCGGACGAATATCTGGATGCTGTTGTTCCGGCCGGTTGTTGGTTCAAATGGCAAAAAACCAAACAATGCTATTCCTCTGAAAATTTCCCGGCATCTGGCGATGACGTTCGATCCATCAGCCAATAAACGATACCGAGTGACAAAAGCGAAGCTGCCAGGGCAAGCAGGATCATGGGCGATATGGTTTCCACTTCGAACACGATAAATTGCCTTGCAATCGCCAGGATCGAGACCAACACTACATTTTTTACAATCACTTCGCGGCTCTTGCCCATATATGCATTCATGATCGTATAGCTGAACTCTATGGCGATCAGCAGTGTCATGATCATGCCGAATGCTGCCTGGAATGCCTTGTGATCAAGCTTGTCGAATGCGCCGTGGTGCACCAGATGGTATGTCTCCACCACCAGCCCCCAGAATGCCGCGAGTATCATCACCGAAATCAGGACAATAATGCCTGTGGTTATGATTAGCTCGAACCGGTTGAAATATCTCGATACGAGTGTTTTTGTCAGATCTTGGTTGTTGCGCATGGGTTTATAGTCTAAAAAAATGAAATAGGTTCCTTACCTTGACAACTGCGTTGTCCCGTATTCGAAAAATAACCAGTCTGCGCATCCCGGTTCAGCCGGTCAACGATTCGGCAGGGTGATATTCCAGCCCGAATGCTTCGGCAACCTTAACATGTGTGACTTTCCCGTCGCAGATGTTGAGGCCCTTCATCAGCGGCGGCGATTCCCGCAGCGCATGCCTGTAGCCCTTGCCCGCCAATTGCAGCACATAGGGCAGGGTCGCATTGGTCAGCGCCAGTGTGGATGTGAGCGGTACGCCGCCGGGCATGTTGGCCACGCCGTAATGAACAATGCCATCGACGATGAAGGTCGGATTTTCATGTGTGGTTGGATGCATAGTCTCAATGCAACCGCCCTGATCGATGGCAACATCGACGATCACCGCACCGAGTCGCATTCCGGCCAGATCCTCTCGGCGTATCAGCCTGGGCGCGACAGCGCCGTGCACCAGCACCGCGCCTATGACCAGATCGGCATCGACAATCTGCTCCAGCAGATTGTGCCGGTTGGACAATATCAGCTGCACGTTGGCGGGCATCACATCGCTCAGATAGCGCAACCGTTCCAGCGAAAGATCCAGGATCACCACCTGTGCACCCATCCCGGCTGCAATCTTCGCCGCATTCACGCCGACCACCCCGCCGCCGAGGATCACTACCTTGCCGGGCTGTACACCCGGCACGCCGCCAAGCAGGATGCCGCGCCCGCCATACAGGTTTTCCATATACTTGGCACCTTCCTGCACCGCCATGCGCCCGGCCACTTCCGACATCGGTGTCAACAGCGGCAGCTCGCCCGAAGACAGCTCGACAGTTTCATATGCGATGCAGGTCGCGCCGCAGTCGATGTGGGCCCTGGTCAATCGCTCGTTTGCGGCAAAATGAAAATAGGTAAAGATGACCTGTCCT
>JBDTCC010000053.1:0-8572 GCA_039923775.1 Gallionella sp.
TCGACTTGTTCCACGCCGCGTGCAATCAGCTGCGCCATTTGCCGGGTAGCGCCATATTGGCTGTAAAAGAGTATCAGGATTTCATTATCGGTTGCCATGATGTAATTATAGGGAAACTCTCAGGCCATGCTCAAAAATTTTCAGGATATTCGGGCTCTGATCAATTTCATTGCGGCGCGATTCTCCCGTGATCGATGCAATCAAACCGCCGCGAGTCTGACATTTACCACTCTGTTGTCGCTGGTGCCGCTGA
The DNA here is from genome assembly GCA_039923775.1 of Gallionella sp. GTDB lineage: Bacteria > Pseudomonadota > Gammaproteobacteria > Burkholderiales > Gallionellaceae > Gallionella. The sequence goes on from JBDTCC010000053.1 coordinate 254, forward strand.
TGACCATAGCGTTGACAATGTTCTCTGCATTTCCGGTATTCGAGGATTTCTCAAGTAACATCAAGATATATCTGCTGAACAATCTGATGCCGGATACTGCCGGTGTGGTGATTACGCAGTATATGCAGCAATTTACCGAAAGTGCGGCTCGTCTCACCACGGTGGGGATTGGCTTTCTCGCGCTTACCGCGATGATGATGATGCTGACCATAGATCGCGCCTTCAACATCATATGGCGTGTGGCGCGACCGAGACCGCTGGTCAACCGGCTGGTGGTCTACTGGGCGGTACTGACGCTTGCGCCGCTGCTGATCGGGGTGAGTTTGTCGCTGACTTCATGGCTGGTCGGTGTATCCATGGGCTATGCCAAACATATTCCAGTATTTGGTGTTGAGGCGTTGAAAGTATTGCCGGTGCTGCTCACCACGCTGGCTTTTGCGATGATGTTTCGGCTTATACCGAACCGTTATGTTCCGCGTCGCCACGCCTTGATCGGTGCATTCGTGGCAGCCGTGTTGTTCGAGACCATGAACCGGGTATTTGGCATTTATATTAGCCATTTTCCAACATACAAGCTGGTGTATGGCGCGTTTGCCAGTGTGCCGATCTTCCTGATGTGGATTTATCTGTCCTGGCTGACCATACTGTTTGGTGCCGAGATTACAGCGTCTCTGTCGCACTGGCGTACGCCAGTAATGCAGCAGCCTTCATCAGCGATCCAGTTACTGGATGCCCTGCGGATATTGAAGACCATGATGAACGGGTTTCAGCAGGGGAAAGTGAGTACTTTCCCGGAGATGTCCAAGTCTCTGCATATCGGTTACGACGAATTGGAACGAATACTCGAGAAACTGGCTGGTGCCAACATGGTACGCAAGGCAGAAGGGCAAGGTTGGCTTCTGATGCGTGACGTGAACCAGATACACGCCCCTGAATTGCTGAAATTGTTCGTGTTGGATCGTGACTCGCTACCCGTCAGGCAGATCGGTGATCCTTTGCAGGAATGGCTTGCAACATGCACCGACCAGATTGATCAACACACGGATGTCACACTGCAGGAGCTATTCGCGCGACAAGTTGCTTGATTGCTTGCCCGATGGACTTAATTGCGCTTTAATGCGCCGCGATTGCCATGCTGAAAACGTGAGGAAATGATGAAACTTCTGGAAACTATTTTTGAGGGAGTGTTGTGGAATAGCCGATTTGTGATTATCACGGCGGTGATCGGCAGCCTGCTGGCCGGCTTTGCGATTTTCTACATGGCAACTGTAGATGTGGCAAATCTGTTCATGCATGCCATGCATTATGCGGACTTCGGACTGACAGAAGAAGCGCGCAAGACTTTGCACGACAGTACGGTCACTCATATTGTGGAGGTAGTGGACGGCTATCTGTTGGCGATCGTGATGTTGATTTTTTCGCTGGGTCTGTACGAGTTGTTCATCAGCGACATCGATCAGGCTCATGGCAGCAAGGCGTCCAGCAAGATATTGGTGATCAGCAGTCTGGATGATCTGAAATCACGTTTGGCTAAAGTGATATTGATGATCCTGATCGTCACCCTGTTTGAAGAGGCGATCCACATGAAGTTGAGCACTCCGCTAGATCTGGTTTATCTTGGTGCGAGTATCGCGCTAATCGCGCTGGCGCTGTATTTCAGCCATGCCGCTGAATCCGATCATGCGAATGTGGCAGATAAGCCTGACGCATCCGGGCAAAATGGCCATGATCGAATCATGGAGGGGCTAAGTGACTCGCACAAGCATTGAGGCTGATATCAAAAACAAAGGGATCAATTGACCGACGAATAGTATTTGCCGACCGTACGGTGGGGGATAGTCCAATGATTCCGCCACGCGGCACGTACCAGATTGGGATATCCGGATTTTCCTAAAGTGCCGTTGTAGCGGCCCAGGGCGCGAAACAGATTGCCATTTTCCATATCCAGATAATGGCGCAGAATAGTGCAACCGTAACGCAGGTTGACGCGCAGATGAAACAGGTTCTGTCCCTTGGTGCCGATTTCCCTTACCCAGAAAGGCATCACCTGCATGTAGCCTCGTGCGCCTGAATTGGATACCGCATACTTGTTAAAACCGCTCTCTACTTCAATAAGGCCCAATACCAACTGGGGATCCAGCCCGGCACGGGTGGCTTCATAATGGACGGTTTTTAAAAAATTCATTCGGTATTCGGTATCAGGCATGGATTTCTGCAAACGGCGTGACATCTGGTTCAACCAGGAGTCCGCTTCATACTGTGTGGCAAACGCGAGTTTGGGATCGGCCTGGTCCGACACGCTACGCTGCAACAGCGCCCGAACACTGGCGGAAAGCGGTGTATAGACTTGCCCGCCGGCTTGTGCTGCGGACGCAACCAGAAAGCCCGCCACACAAAAGAACAGGGAAAAATACCGCGGCAATGTCAGATTGGTCAGTCGCATAGCCTCGATTCTACGAAAGCCAGCGCATTTTGCAAGGGTATTGCCTGTGCGGTGGTTTCGCGTCGGTCCTGATATTCCATCATCCCTTCTTTCAGACCGCGCTCGCCGATCACGATACGGTGTGGAATTCCGATCAGTTCCATATCGGCAAACATCACGCCGGGACGCTCGTCACGGTCATCCAGCAACACCTCTATTCCGGCTGATTGTAGTTCGGCATACAATTTTTCAACGGCAGTGCGCACCGCCTCGCTTTTGCCCATGCCGATCGGCACAATGGCGACCTGAAACGGCGCCATGGCTTTCGGCAGCTTGATGCCGCGTTCGTCAAAATTCTGCTCAATCGCTGCGGCGACAATACGCGACACGCCGATCCCGTAGCAACCCATCTCGATGATTTGCGTTTTGCCCTGCGCATCCAGAAAAGTCGCTTTCAAAACCTCTGCATATTTGGTGCGCAACTGGAAGATATGACCTACCTCGATGCCGCGACAAATTTCCAGCGTGCCTTTCCCGTCCGGTGATGTATCGCCCGTGACGACATTGCGTATGTCTGCCACCAGATCGGGTTCGGGCAGATCGCGTCCCCAGTTCACCCCGGCGATATGAAACTTTGGTTTGTTTGCACCCGCGACAAAATCGCTCATCATGGACACGGTCCGGTCGGCAATGACCCGGACCGTGGAACGATCGACACCGACCGGGCCCAGAAAACCGGGGGGGCAGTTCAAATGTGTCCTAATCTCCTCTTCAGTGGCAAAGCGGAAATCCGCAAGTCCCGGCAGTTTCCCGGCCTTGATCTCATTCAGATTGTGATCTCCGCGCAGCAACAAGATATGCAGCTTGTGTTCGGTTACCTTGTCATTGGAGGCCAGGGCCAGCAGTTTTACCGTGCGTTGCAACGGGATGCCCAGCAGTTCCGCAACCTGTTCGCAGGTGGTCTGTTTTGGAGTTTCCACATCACGCATCGACTCCGTCGCGGCGGCACGTGCAGCAATTTCCGCAACGGCCTCTGCCAGTTCCACATTCGCAGCGTAATCGGAAGTAGGACAGTAGGCCAGTGCGTCTTCGCCTGAATCCGCCAGCACATGAAACTCGTGCGAGCCGCTGCCGCCAATCGCGCCGGTATCAGCCGCGACGGCGCGGAATTTCAGGCCGAGGCGGGTGAAGATGCGCGAGTAGGTATCATGCATCACACGGTAGGTTTGTTCCAGACTCGCAAAATCGGCGTGGAAGGAATAGGCATCTTTCATGAGGAATTCGCGCGCGCGCATCACGCCGAAACGCGGGCGCACCTCGTCGCGGAATTTGGTCTGAATCTGATAGAAATTCACCGGCAGTTGCCGGTAGCTGCGAATCTCGCGGCGCGCGATATCGGTGATCACTTCTTCGTGGGTGGGTCCGAAGCAGAAATCGTTTCCGTGCCGGTCTTTGATCTTGAGCATCTGCGGCCCGAACACCCCCCACCTTCCCGTTTCCTGCCAGAGTTCGGCGGGCTGAACGGCGGGCATCAGCAATTCGATCCCTCCGCTGTGTTCCATTTCTTCACGGACGACATTTTCCACCTTGCGCAATACGCGCAAACCAAGCGGCATCCAGGTATACAAACCACTGGCCAGTTTCTTGATAAAGCCAGCTCGCATCATCAGTTTGTGGCTGGCGAGTTCGGCTTCGGAGGGGGCCTCTTTAAGGGTGGAAATGAAAAATTGTGAGACGCGCATGATGGGTACGATCTGGTAATTAAATTTGGTACGCGATTTTACAGGTAATGGCGGTATTCCGGTATGTTATGGTGTTCATGAATGGCTGTTTCTCTTTTCATTAAAGTGGAAGTGTGAAAGAATCGAACTATCCGAATTAACCGAGTAGAGTGACAGATGATAGACCGAGACGGCTACCGCCCGAATGTCGGCATTATCATCACCAACAACAGGAATCAGGTGCTTTGGGGCAAGCGGGTCAGGCAACATGCGTGGCAATTTCCACAGGGTGGAATTCAGCATGGCGAAACCCCGGAGCAGGCGATGTACCGCGAGTTGCATGAAGAAGTCGGCTTGATGCCGGAGCATGTAAAGATACTCGGACGTACCCGGGAATGGATGCGTTACGAGGTTCCGCAGAGCTGGAGCAAACGTGAATCGCGCGGTGGGTATCGCGGGCAAAAACAGATATGGTTTTTGCTGCTTCTTGTTGGACGTGATTGCGATGTCTGTTTGCGTGCCAGTTCGCATCCGGAATTTGATGCGTGGCGCTGGAATAATTACTGGCTGGATATTTCTGCCGTGATCGAATTCAAGCGAGAGGTTTACACGATGGCGCTCAATGAACTGGCCAGTTATCTTCCTTCGCCCAGGAGTAATCTGGTGCATCTGCAACATGCACACAGGTGATTTTCGGTCGAATTTAGAGGGGAAAAAGACTTGATTAAAGAATACAACGCGCTGCAATCTTCACTGTTGAAAACAGGTTCTTCTTTTGTTCGCCCGGTGCAGAAACTCCCGGAGCGGGTTAAGCTGAGCGATCCGGCTTCCAGCGTGATGACGGATTTGAGCCAGGTTTCAGTTGTGAGTGTCCGCACAAAAACTTCGGCGGACAGCGCCAATGCCAAAATGATCCGCTACGGGGTGCGCACGCTGTTGGTGCTGGATGACAACGATCAAGTGGCGGGGTTATTGACTGCCACCGATGTGCTGGGAGGGAAGCCGATTCGTTTCCTGCAAAACATGGGCGGAACGCATGCGGATATCATGGTACGCGACATCATGACTACTCAACGTGAATTGGAAGTGTTGAAAATCGAGGATGTGCGGAAGGCGCAAGTTGGACATATCGTCGCCAGCCTGAAGAAATCGCATCGGCAGCATGCGCTGGTGGCATCAGAAAGTGCGGATGGCAAGCAGTCAGTGTGCGGCCTGTTTTCTCTTACCCAAATTGCCCGTCAGTTGGGTGCACAAGTTCAAAGTTTTGAGTTGGCGCATACCTTCGCCGAAATCGAGGCAGTGATTTTACACGGCTGACCCAAGGTTGTATGTTTCGTCAGTGCTTGCCGGTGCTGCCGAAACCACCGCTGCCGCGCTCGCTCAACGGGAATTCTTCCACTATATTGAACTTGGCCTGCATTACCGGCACGATCACCAGTTGTGCCATCCGTTCCATGGGCATCAGGGTGAAGGGTATCTGGCTGCGGTTCCATAGCGAAACGAATATCTGTCCCTGGTAATCCGAGTCGATCAGACCGACCAGATTGCCCAGCACAATGCCGTGTTTGTGACCCAGGCCGGAACGCGGCAGTATCATTGCGGCATAACCCGGGCTGGACAAATGGATGGCGATACCACTGGGAATAAGTTCGCATTGCTTGGGCTGGATCACCATGTTGTGCTCGATGCACGCTCTCAGATCGATCCCGGCCGAACCGGCGGTTGCATAGCCGGGCATATTTTCATGCAGGCGATGATCCAGGATTTTGACGTCGACAGGGATGTGTTCTGCTGGGGGAATGCGTTTCATTTCAGTACTCCATTATCGCGCTGTGCTATGCGCTGCATCAATTGTCTTGCCAGTGTGAGTTTGTCGGCGCGCGGCAGAGTTTGTCTGCCGCTGTCATCGAACAACACCAGTTCGTTGTCATCGCTGCCGATTGCCTGTTGCACAAGATTTCCCACCAACAAAGGCAGCTTTTTCGCGCGGCGTTTTTTTTCGGCATATTCCGCGAGATTCTCGCTTTCCGCGGCAAAACCCACGCAAAACGGTGGATTGGCCAGGTTGGCGACATAGGCCAGAATATCGGGATTGGGGATGAGCTCCAGAGTGAGATTTTTGTCACTCTTCTTGATTTTATGTGTGTCGGGTTGCGCAACACGGTAATCTGCAACCGCTGCCACACCGATAAAAATATCACAATTGGCTACATGCTGTTTCACAGCCTCGAACATCTGCTCGGCACTTTGCACATCCACGCCTTGCACGCCCGGCGGCTTGGCAAGTGCGGTCGGGCCGGATACCAGCACCACTTTCGCGCCCAATTCCTGCGCGGCTTGTGCGATGGCATAACCCATCTTGCCGGAACTGCGATTGGTAATGCCGCGCACGGTGTCTATCGCCTCGTAGGTCGGGCCGGCAGTGATCAGGATATTTTTGCCGGACAGTTTTCTGTATGGCGGCTGCAACTGCTCGATTTTCTGTCCCCGCGCAGGGAGGCTTTGGCCGATCTTCTGTAAATATTCTGCAATGTCACGGGCCAATTGAACCGGTTCAAGCATTCGTCCCAGACCTTCTTCGCCGCAAGCTTGCATACCGCTGCCCGGTCCAAGCACCTGGACGCCATCGGCAACCAGTTGTGCGATATTGCGCTGCGTCGCCGCATTCGCCCACATTTCGCGGTTCATCGCCGGCGCGATGATCAGCGGGCATGCGCGCGCCAGGCACAGTGTGGACAGTAAATCATCCGCAAGCCCGTGCGCCAGTTTGGCAATGAAATCGGCACTCGCGGGCGCGATCACAATCGCGTCGGCGGCACGGCTCAGGTTGATGTGTGCCATGCCGTTCGGCACACTTGCATCCCATTGGTCGGTGAATACCGTTTTTCCGGACAGGCCCTGCATGGTGGTTGGCGTGATGAAATGACAAGCCGCGTCGGTCATAACGATTTGCACGTCGATGTCCTGCTTCATTATCAGGCGCAGCAACTCAGCCGCCTTGTAGGCCGCGATACCACCGGTAATACCCATCAGCAGGTATTTTTGCGGCACGGTGCGTTTTGACTTTGCTTGTTCCATAATGCCGCATATATTAACAAGAAACAGCCCCTCTGGGCTGGGAGGCTATATGGCGATCACGGATTGGCCGGAAGGTGAGCGGCCTCGCGAAAAACTTCTTGGCCGTGGTGCGGCTTCGCTTTCCGATGCTGAACTGCTGGCGATATTTTTGCGCACCGGTGTGGCGGGGAAAAGCGCTGTGGATCTGGCGCGCGAGTTGCTCACCCGGTTTGGCAACCTGACGCAATTATTTGCCACCAGCGAGGCGGATTTCTGCGCAGTACACGGCATGGGCCAGGCCAAGTTCGTGCAATTCCAGGCAGTGATGGAAATGTCACGGCGTGCACTCAAGGAAGAATTGCATCGCGGTGACGCGCTAAATTCCCCGCGCGTGGTGCGTGATTATTTGCAACTATTGCTGGGCGGGCGGCATCAGGAAGTTTTTCTGGTACTGTTCCTCGATACCCAACATCGGGTGATCGCCTCGGAAGAGTTGTTTCACGGCACACTCAGCCAGACCAGCGTGTATCCGCGCGAAGTGGTGAAGCGCGCACTGGCGCACAATGCGGCTGCCGTGATACTTGCACACAATCACTACTAGTGCCTTACCGTACAAACTCGGACAACGAAAACGACGCATATACATTGATTATATTAATATAAAACATTTTCGTTGCCCGAATTTGCACGGTAAGATACGTTTACATCCACAGATAAAGCGGGTATAAATATGGGTATCAAGAGGAGGTACCCGCATGAATAGACCGGCAGCGTTAAGTGATACCCGCATAAGAAATACCAGGCCAGCCGTCAAGCCTATTAAGCTAACAGATGGTGGTGGACTGTTCTTACTGATAAACCCAAATGGTTCCCGTCTTTGGCGATATCGGTACCGTTTAAATGGTAAGGAAAATGTCTTTGCTATCGGTGAATACCGGAACTCTCCGAATGGGGAAACTCCTGAAGCCAAAGCAGCACGTGTAGCAGGCGGCAGTTATACGCTTGCCGAGGCAAGGGGGGAACAAGCCAAAGCAAGGGCATTAGTTAAAGCTGGACAACATCCTTCGGCAGCAAGAGCTGAAACTAGACGGCTTACACGAGGGGCACGAGAAACCACCT
>JBDTCC010000054.1:0-4600 GCA_039923775.1 Gallionella sp.
CCCAAAGGGATGAATCTCGACTTCCCGATGAGCGATGACATGAAGGCCGCGTTCAAGAATCCGAACGACCAGGCATTCCCGTAACACCTGACCAAGTGAGCAACAATTAGCCAAGTGAGGGTGATGGTTGGGGGATGATCCCCGGCCATCACCCTTGCTTCTTGCAGGCCCTTTTTTAAACTATTGATCTTTCCGTAATTGGAGACAGCACTCCGGTAATTCGGGTGCGTCAGCCACAGGAAAATCTACCATTTTGTCATTCCCGCGCAGGCGGGAATCCAGTGGGTTTAAACAAAAGGCCCTTTTTTCTTGCTGGATTCCCGCCTGCGCGGGAATGACGGTTACTGTCGTTGCATCTGTCATGAATTACGGAAAGCTCAATAGTCATGAACTATCACTGGAACTGGGCCATTTTTCTGGCCGAAACGCCATCGGGTAGCAGCACTTATCTGGGCTGGATGCTGTCCGGGCTGGAAGTTACCCTCGCAGTTTCGCTCTCTGCCTGGATCATTGCGCTATTGGTCGGCCTGCTGATGGGTGTGCTGCGCACCGTCCCCAATCGCTGGCTGTCCGGCATCGCCGCGATTTACGTCGAGGTGTTTCGCAATACGCCGCTGCTGGTCCAGTTGTTCATCTGGTACTTTGTTCTGCCCGAAATCGTGCCGGCTTCCATTGGCGACGCCTACAAATCCATCAATCCTTTCCTGCAGCAGTTCCTGGCCGCGATGCTGTGCCTGGCACTGTTCACCGGTGCCCGGGTCTGCGAGCAGGTCCGTTCCGGTATCAATTCGCTTTCTATCGGACAGAAATCTGCCGGTCTGGCGCTGGGATTTACGCTGCCGCAAACTTATCGCTATGTGATCCTGCCGATGGCGATCCGTATCATCTTGCCGCCACTGACCTCGGAATTTCTCAATATCTTCAAAAATTCCGCGGTGGCTTCCACCATCGGTCTGCTGGAGTTGGCCGCGCAGGGACGACAACTGGTCGATTACACCGCACAGCCCTACGAATCTTTCATCGCGGTGACAGTGATGTTCATGATGATCAATACCGTGGTGATGATCCTGATGCATCGCGTTGAGGCGCGCGCACGCGTACCGGGCCACATGGGCGGGGGGCAAGAATGAGCTACGAATTCGACTGGAGTTCCATTCCCGGCGCGCTGCCATTTCTCTGGTCCGGTATGGTGATGACGCTGAAGATCACCGCCGTCGCGGTGGCAGTCGGCATCGTCTGGGGTACGCTGCTGGCACTGATGCGCATGTCCGGATTCAAGGTGTTGGCCTGGCTTGCCGCTGCTTATGTGAACCTGTTCCGCTCGATCCCGCTGGTGATGGTGCTGCTGTGGTTCTTCCTGATCGTGCCCACGCTGCTGATCAATCTTTTTGACATACCGCGCAGTTCCGACACCCGGCTGGTTTCGGCGATGGTGGCTTTTTCCCTGTTCGAGGCTTCCTACTACTCGGAGATCATACGCGCCGGTATCCGCAGTGTGGCCAAGGGGCAGATGGCTGCTGCCAGCGCACTGGGCATGAGCTATGCGCAGGCGATGCGCCTGATAATCCTGCCGCAGGCATTCAGGAATATGGTGCCACTCCTGCTTACCCAGGGCATCATCCTGTTTCAGGACACCTCGCTGGTCTATGTCAGCTCGCTGGCCGATTTCTTTGGCGCTGCATACCGGGTGGGCAGCCGCGACGGCCGACTGGTCGAGCTGCTGCTGTTTGCCGGTGCGGTATATTTCATCATCAGCTTTTTCGCATCGCAGCTGGTCAAGCATATCCAGAAGAGGAAAACCGCATGATTTCCATCAAAAATATCAGCAAGCATTACGGCAGCTTTCAGGTGCTCACCGATTGTTCGACCGAGGTTGAAAAGGGCGAGGTAATCGTCATCTGCGGGCCGTCGGGTTCCGGGAAATCGACCCTGATCAAATGCGTCAACGGCCTGGAGCCGTTTCAGCAGGGAGAAATCGAGGTCAACGGGGTATCTGTCGGCGATCCCAAGACGAATCTATCAAAATTACGTGCCCATGTCGGCATGGTATTCCAGAGCTTCGAGCTGTTTCCGCACATGAGTGTGCTCAACAACCTGTGCATTGCGCAAACCAAGGTGCTCGGCCGCAGCAAAGAGGAGGCCGTCGAACGTGGCCGGAAATTGCTGGATCGCGTCGGGCTTCTGGATCAGGCGGACAAATTTCCGGGGCAGCTCTCCGGCGGCCAGCAGCAGCGCGTGGCGATTGCCAGGGCGCTGGCCATGGATCCGATCTGCATGCTGTTCGACGAGCCGACCTCGGCGCTTGACCCGGAGATGATCAACGAAGTGCTGGATGTGATGGTCGGCCTTGCACAGGAAGGCATGACCATGATGGTGGTTACCCACGAGATGGGCTTCGCGCGCAAGGTGGCGACCCGGGTCATTTTCATGGACGAGGGACGCATCGTCGAGGATGCGTCCAAGGAAGAATTTTTCAGCACGCCCCGCGCGGAGCGCGCACAGCAATTCCTGTCGAAAATACTGCAGCACTGAAGGCGGCGTCCGCAGCATGCAATCCGGATCCGGTGCGAGAAGCGGCCGGTTGATCGCGCCACAAAGCTGAATAATCAGCTCTCTCCTGAAGCCGCCCCTGCGTTGCATGAAAGCTCCCCCGTATGAACCCGACAACTGCTGCGCTATAGCTGCCATATCCTGCCTGCTTGACCATCCGCAAGGGTAGATGGCCGGTTTTGTTGGTGTTGCCGCCAGACAAAATTGTAGTTATAGTGAGCTACAGATGTGATTACATGATGAGGTGCCAATATGTCTACAGTTTCATTACGATTGCCCGATGAGTTGCTGAAAGAGGCCGAGAGCAGAGCCAAGGCCTTGCACATTCCGCGTGCCGAATATATCCGGCGCGCCATTGCCGTGATGAATGATGAGGTGCTTGCGCACAAACGGCGCGAGCGTTTAATGGCCGTCTCAAAGCGTGTGCGTGTCGAAAGCATGAAGGTGAATGCTGAGTTTGATGCAATAGAAGGTAATCCTGTTGCTTAAACAGGGGGAAATCTGGCTAGCCAACCTGAATCCCGGCAAAGGCAGCGAGCCGGGTAAGACGCGTCCGGTCCTGATTGTACAAAGCCAGGCACTGCTTGATGCGGGGCATCCATCAACTTTAATCGTGCCGCTAACTACAAAAATCATCGAAGATGCCGAGCCGCTGCGGATTCGCGTTACTGCGTACGGGCTGTTAAAGCACGATTCAGATTTGTTGATTGACCAATTGCGCGCGATTGATAATCGACGCCTGACTGAAGGTCCGCTCATGCGCTGCGACGATAAATTGTTGGCGCGTGTGCATGATGCGATTTTCGAGGTGCTGGAAATGTAACTTCGTAAGAAATAATCTAACGGGTATCTTCGGGTAATCAGCAATTCCCTAAGGAGAAAGAAGTGGCAAGAATGTTCAATCCGCCGCATCCGGCGGAAACCTTGCGCGAGGATGTGCTGCCCGCGCTCGGGCTTACGGTGGCAGAAGCCGCGCGGCAGCTCGGCATCTCGCGTGTCCAGTTGTCGCGGGTTATCAATCAGCGGTCAGGAATCTCGGCTGATCTTGCACTGCGGCTGGAAGCCTGGCTGGCGACACCGGAAGGCGGGCCGAGCGCGGAAACCTGGTTGCGCGGACAGGCTGCTTACGATTTGTGGCAGGCGGCAAAGAATAAGCGGCCGGTGGTTTCCCGCGCGGTAGCGCATCGGGCCTAGTCTGACCACGCATGAACGACCAACAACTGCTGCGCTATAGTCGCCATATCCTGCTGAACGAGATCGGCATCGAGGGGCAGCAACGCCTGCTGAATGCCCATGTGCTGATCATCGGACTGGGCGGTCTGGGTTCGCCTGCCGCGCTGTATCTTGCCGCCAGCGGGGTCGGGAAACTGACCCTGTGCGACCACGACACGGTGGACTTCAGCAACCTGCAACGGCAGATCATCCACCGCACGTCCACCGTGAACCAGCCCAAGGTGGATTCGGCACGGGTCGCGCTGCGGGATATCAATCCCGAAGTGGAATGCATCGCACTGAATCTGCGCGCCGATGCGCAGCGATTGCGCGAGTTGACCGGGCAGGCCGACGTGGTGCTCGATTGCAGCGACAATTTTGCGACCCGCTATGCGGTCAATCGCGCCTGCCTGGATCAGCGCAAGCCGCTGGTGTCGGGTGCGGCGATCCAGTTCGACGGGCAAATCTCCGTGTTTGATTTTCGCGATGAAAATGCACCCTGCTATAACTGCCTGTTCCCGGAGGACAGTGCGGCAGCCGAATTGCGCTGCGCGACCACCGGCGTATTTGCCCCGCTGACAGGTATCATCGGTACCATGCAGGCGGCTGAAGCGCTCAAGTTGCTGATCGGTATCGGGCGTGGCCTGAGCGGGAAGCTGTTGACGCTGAACGCGCTGGACATGCATGTCACACGCAGCAAGTTGAACAAGGACCCCGCTTGCAGCGTTTGCGGCGGGAAGAATTAAAAAATCGACATGAACGAAATTATTGATTTTAAGTGTGGCTAATTTGAATATGATAATGAGCTTGCAGGAGCGGGCCATGCCCGCGATATCGC
>JBDTCC010000055.1:0-13892 GCA_039923775.1 Gallionella sp.
CGCTTGGCAAGACGGTGCAGGACGCCTGGAAGGAGGTGGACGTGCCGCAATGCGGATACTGCCAGTCCGGACAGATCATGGCGGCCACCGCGCTGCTGAAGGACACGCCGCATCCGAGCGAATCGCAGATCAGCGCCGCGATGGACGGCATCCTGTGCCGCTGCGGTACCTATAACCGCATCCGCGCCGCGATCCAGCTTGCGGCGCAACAGGCCGGGAAGAAAGGAGGTGCCGCATGAAAACCGAAATCGAAACCATCCTGAATAATGTGATTGCCCAGAATTTGGATGTAGCGAATACGGACGTAACGAATCCATCGCGCCGCAAGTTCTTCGCCGATTCCGCCGCAGTGATGGGTGGCCTGGTGATCGGCTTCTACATGCCGGGCAAAAGCGGCCGCGCCTATGCGGCCGATGCGCGGCCCAAACAAGTCTATCCTCCCAATGCGTTCATCCATATCGCGCCGGACGACAGCATCATGATCGTGGTGAACAAGTCCGAGATGGGCCAGGGTGTCTACACCTCGCTGCCGATGCTGATCGCCGAGGAACTGGAAGCCGACTGGAGCCGCATCAGCGTGGTGTCGGCACCGGTCGCCGCGGTATACAACCATACTGCTTTCGGCATGCAGATGACCGGCGGCAGTTCCAGCGTCCCGTCGTCATGGGACCAACTCAGACACGTCGGCGCGAGCGGCAGAATGATGTTGATCCGCGCCGCGGCGCAGCAATGGGGCGTGCCGGAAAGCGAATGCCATGCCGAGAACAGCCGGGTGATTCATGCCGCGAGCGGCCAGCGTGCGAGCTACGGCGCGCTGGCCGAGGCGGCGAACAAGCTGCCGCTGCCCGAACATGTTGTGCTGAAGTCACCCAAGGATTTCAAGATCATCGGCAAGCCGACCAAACGCCTCGACACGCCGGCCAAGACCAACGGCACCGCGCAGTTCGGCCTCGATGTCTATGTGCCCGGCATGCTGACCGTGGTGATCGCGCGCAGTCCGGTGTTCGGCGGCAAGGTGAAGCATTACGATGCAACCGAGGCACGCAAGGTCGCCGGGGTGCAGGGCATCTACCAGGTGCCGACCGGGATTGCGGTTGCCGCATCCGGATTCTGGCCGGCGAAGACCGCGCGCGACCTGCTCGAGATCGACTGGGACGAGGGACCGGGAGCGGCGCTGTCCACGCCCAGGCTGTTTGCCGAATATCTGGAGCTGGCCAAAACGCCGGGTATGGTTGCGCGCAAGGAAGGCGATCCCGCCAAGGGATTGAAGGAAGCGCACCAGACCATCAGTGCCGAATATGAAGTGCCGTACCTGGCCCATGCCGCGATGGAGCCGCTGAATGTGGTGGTGGATCTGAAGCCGGATCATTGCACCATCTGGACCGGTACCCAGGCGCAGACCATGGATGCCAACGTGGCGGCGCAGACCGCGGGGCTCAAGCCGGAACAGGTGGAGATCCACACCACCTTCCTTGGCGGCGGGTTCGGCCGGCGCGCCAATCCGCGCTCGGACTTTGTCCACGAGGCGGTGCAGGCGGCGGTCGTCATCAAGCAGCCGATCAAGGTGGTATGGACGCGCGAGGACGATACCCGGGGAGGCAATTACCGGCCGATGTGGGCCGATCGTATTGAGGCGGGTATCGCGAAGAACGGCAAGCCGGTGGTGTGGACACACACCATCGTCGGCCAGTCCATCGTTGCCGGTACGCCGTTCGAGGGTTTCATGGTGCATAACGGCATCGACGCAACCTCGGTGGAGGGCGCGGCGGATCTGCCCTACAAGATACCGAACCTGCAGGTCGATCTGCACACCACGAAGAACGAGGTGCCGGTGCAGTGGTGGCGTTCGGTGGGTCACTCGCATACCGCGTTCGTGGTCGAAACGATGATGGATGAACTGGCGCATCTCGCCAAGAAAGATCCGGTCGCGTACCGGCTCGAATTGCTTCCCGCGGATTCGCGCTGCCGCGGCGTGTTGAAACTGGCCGCGGAAAAAGCCGGCTGGGGCAAGACAAAATTGCGCGCCGGGCATGCCTGGGGCGTCGCGGTGCACAAGTCGTTCAACAGCTATGTGGCCGAGGTCGCCGAGGTGTCGCTGGAAAGCGGAAAGATACGGGTGCACCGCGTGGTTGCCGCGGTTGACTGCGGCCAGATGATCAATCCCGACGGCGTGCATCAGCAGATTGAGAGCGCGATTGTGTACGGGCTGTCCGCCGCGCTGCATGGCGAGATCACGCTGGACAAGGGCAGGGTGATGCAATCCAATTTCAACGATTACCCGCCGCTGCGTTTTTCGGAAATGCCGAAAGTCGAGGTGCATTTCGTGGCAAGCAGCGAGGCGCCCAGCGGCATCGGCGAACCGGGCCTGCCGCCGATCGCACCGGCGGTGGCCAATGCGGTGTTCACGCTGACCGGCAAGCGCATGCGGCGCATGCCGTTCGACCGGCAGTCGTTTGCCTGAGCAGACGACCGGGTGCACGAGACTATGCCTATTGCGGGCAACATCGCCGCGATCGTGCTGGCAGCCGGGCAATCACACCGTTTCGGTTCGAACAAGCTGCTGCATCCGCTGACCTTGCGCGGCGCGACGCTGCCGCTCGCCGCGCACAGTCTGCTGCCCTGGCTGGAAACTTTTGCCCGGATCAGTGTGGTGGTCAGGCCGGGTGCGGAAACTTTCTGTAGTGCAATCGAAACTGCCTTGGGCGAACATGGCGCGGCGCAGATAGACTGGGTCGAATGTGCGGATGCGCGACACGGCATGGCATCCAGCCTGGTCTGCGGTGTCAGTGCCAACCACGCCGCGGCCGGCTGGCTGATCGGGTTGGCCGATATGCCCGCCATCCCGGCGACCGCAATCGCGGGTGTGCGCGATGCGCTGTTCGGCGGCGCGGCGCTGGTTGCACCAATTCATGCAGGCAGGCGCGGCCATCCGGTAGGATTCGCTTCCCGCTACTATGACGAGTTGCTGGCGTTGCAGGGCGACAACGGCGCACGACACTTGCTGGCACGTGACAGTGACCGGGTGACCGAGATCGCAGTCGACGATCCCGGCATCTTCGCCGACATCGATGTTCTGGGCGACCTGCAACATCTGTGAGTACATTGTGGAAATGATCACGCCCCCTGGAAAGGAAGTGTGTAGAAGCGGGCCATGCCCGCGAAAATAATTATGATCGCGGGCATGGCCCACTCCTACAAAAGCAAAAGGCGGGCGTTGATTTGATTTCAGAACGAAATAATCAAGGCATATTATTAAGATGAACAACGAACATCTGGAGTTGCTGGTCACCCGCGAGATGCCTTACGGAAAATACAAGGGGCGTCTGATCGCCGACCTGCCCGGAAACTATCTCAACTGGTTCGCGCGCAAAGGATTCCCGCAAGGGGAACTCGGGCAATTGCTGGCGCTGATGCAGGAACTGGATCACAACGGCTTGTCTCCGCTGCTCGACCCGTTGCGCAAGGAGTCTGGGCGCAAGCGCTGAAGCCTTGTTGAAAGGCCACCTGTAGGAGCGGGCCATGCCCGCGAACATAGTGATAATCGCGGGTATGGCCCGCTCCTACAAAAGCGCAGATCACCGCGCCAGCCCATACAACGCAATTGGAAACAAAATCTTAGGCTAATGCGGGTGTGTGTTTCGGACAGAGGCGTATAATGTTGGACAAGAAGCTGCGGAATGCTGTATTCCCGAACATTATGAAGAGATTAGAAAATTGACGACGATTAGTTTTGCAGATTTAAAGCTGGCACCTGAAATACTCAAGGCATTGACCGAATCCGGTTACACCACTCCCACCCCGATTCAGGCTCAAGCTATCCCGTTGGTACTGGAAGGTAGCGATTTGATGGCGGGCGCGCAAACGGGCACCGGGAAGACAGCCGCTTTTGCGTTGCCGATATTGCAGTTATTGTTGCCCCATGCCAGTTCCAGCACTTCGCCTGCGCGCCACGCGGTGCGCGCGCTTATTCTGGTGCCGACACGCGAACTGGCGATCCAGGTTGAAGAAAGCGTGAAGGCCTATGCGAAACATACCAATTTGCGCTCGCTGGTGGTGTTCGGTGGAGTGGATATCAAGACGCAAACCCCGACCCTGAAACGCGGTGTGGAGATACTGGTCGCCACTCCCGGCCGCCTGCTGGATCACATCGAAATGAAGTCGGTACAACTGGGGCAGGTGCAGATGCTGGTGCTGGATGAAGCAGACCGCATGCTGGACATGGGCTTCATGCCCGATCTGAAACGCATCCTGGCGCTGTTGCCTAAACAACGGCAGAACCTGATGTTCTCGGCCACGTTTTCGACCGAGATCAAAAAACTGTCGGCGGAGTTTTTGACCCATCCCAAGCTGATCGAGGTCGCGCGCAGCAATGCCACTTCCGAGAACGTCACGCAAAAAGTCTATCTGGTCGAACAGGCGGACAAGCATGTGTTGCTTGCGCAACTGTTGCGCGGCAGTGATGCATCGCAGGTGCTGGTGTTCACCAAGACCAAACTGACTGCCGGACGTCTTGCCAAACAACTGCAAAAAGAGGGCGTTGCCGCGGATGCGATCCATGGCGACAAGACGCAGCTGGAACGCATGCAGGCACTGGAGGCGTTCAAGAACGGGTCTGTCACCGTGCTGATCGGCACCGATGTCGCCGCCCGCGGTCTGGATATAGACCAGTTGCCGATGGTGATCAACTACGAGATTCCCAGCGCACCGGAAGATTATGTGCACCGTATCGGTCGTACCGGCCGTGCGGGTGCGTTTGGAAAAGCGATCTCGCTGGTGTCACCGGAAGAAGAAAAGTATCTGAACGAGATCGAGAAGCTGATCAAGAAAGAGATCGAAAAGGAAAAGGCAGTCGTGCCGCACGCTGCCCAGAGTCATAGCCGCCCGAGGGCTTCGCGGGAGGAACATGCGGAACACAGCCATACCCGCCCGGCCGCACCGAAAAAATCCAGTCATGATCCGTGGTTCGACAAGCCCTATGAGCCCAGCAGCAGCCCCATACCTGCCAAGCAACCCGAGCAACCGGCCAATAAGCCGAAGAAACCGGTCGCGGCGATTTTCCAGCGCAAGCAAGGCTGAGCAATACGTCGAAGAATTCGTTCGCATTGAGCTTGACGAAATGCGCGCGGACTCATGTGCTTCGACAGGCTCAGCACAAACGGAATCCGTTTGAACCGGAGAAATTACTTAAGACGAGCAACTCACCTCGATTTGCCGCGCCCAGTCCGGCGGCGCTGAGGCATACTTTTCCATCTCCGGTTGTTCGTCGAACGGTTTGCCCAGCAAGGTCAGCAGCCGGTCGATCTCGCTATAGTCGCGCTGTTTCTCCGCCTTTTCGATCGCGTTCTGTGCGAGGTAATTGCGCAGAATGTATTTTGGATTCACCGCGTCCATACGCGCCTTGCGTTCGCTGTCGGTGCCGGGTTCCTGTTGCAATCGCGCGCGATAGGCTACGGCCCATGTATCGAATGCTGTGCGGTCAATGAACCGGTCGCGCAACGTGCTGTTGCTTGCATCTGCTGAGGTGTCGAAATTTCCCAGGCCGCGAAACAGGTTGGTGTAATCGACCTGGCCGGTGTGCATGATTTCAAGCAATGAGCCGATTAGTTGTATGTCATCGTCGGCAATGTTGCCGAGCCCGAGTTTGGCACCCATCAGCTCCGCATAGTGCTGGTGATAGGCCGGGGCGTAAGCGTCTAGCACCGCATGGGCCTGTTCTTTGGCAATCAACGGTGACAGCGCCTGAGCCAGACAGGCGAGATTCCACAGGCCGACCTGTGGCTGTTGATCGTAGGCGTAACGCCCGCGCGGGTCAGAATGATTGCAGATGTAGCCGGGGTCGTAATTTTCCATAAAGCCGAACGGGCCGTAGTCGATGGTCAGTCCGAGTATCGACATGTTGTCGGTGTTCATCACACCATGCGAGAAACCGACCGCCTGCCACTGTGCCATCAATCTGGCAGTGCGCCGGGTGACTTCCTGCAAGAACAGTCGGTACTTGTCTGCGTCCCGCTGGTTTTCAGAACCATCGGCGAGATGTGGATAGTGTCTGGCGATGACGTAGTCGGCGAGCGTGGCGATTTGTTCGTGCTGCCCGCGCGAGAAGAACAACTCGAACGAGCCGAAGCGCACGTGCGAAGGCGATAAACGGGTCAACACCGCGGCGGTCTCGATGCGCTCGCGATAGACTTCCTCGTCGCTGCCGGTGATACACAGCGCGCGGGTGGTGGGGATGCCCAATCCGTGCATGGCTTCCGAACACAGATACTCGCGGATGCTGGAACGCAGCACCGCACGCCCGTCACCCTGGCGCGAATAGGGTGTGATGCCGGCACCCTTGAGCTGCACGTCCCATAACTCTCCCGCACGATTCCTGATCTCGCCGAGCAGGATCGCGCGTCCGTCGCCCAGTTGCGGCACAAAGTGGCCGAACTGGTGTCCGGCATAAAGCATGGACAATGGATCTGCACCCGGCAACAGACGATTGCCGGTGAAATGTTCGGCAAAATCTGCGCGCGATGTTTCAGAACTGTCGAGATCGATCAGCCCGGCGGCATTCGCATTAAAGCTGACCAAGTGGGGATTGGGCAACGGCGTGGGATGCAGACGGCTGTGAAAACTGTCCGGCAGACGCACGAAGGTATTGTCGAAATTGAGTTGTTCCAGTTTACGCATGATGGAAACGACGCAGCGCCCCGTGCAAGGGGCGCTGCGCAAGTCTTACAGAAAGGATGAAGATCAAACGCAACCGGTCGGTTTCGGCAGGCCGCCGTATTTGGTGATGGGTTTCATCGGGCCGGTCATCCACAGGTCGAAGACTTCCTTCTGGTCTGCCTCGATATATTTGACGAATTTACGAATCGGCGGCACGGAGCCGAACTCCTCGTAGTACTCGCGGGCCTTCATGATTTGCGCCCATTTGTCGTCGTTCAATTCATAGTCGTCGGCCATGGCCATGGCCTTGGCGATTTCCGGTGTCCAATCGTCCATGCTCTCGAGATAGCCGTCGCCGTCGCGTTTTGGTATTTCCATTTTGAAGTGCTCCTTTAGTTGAATGTTGAATTTAATCCATGATAATTAACCCGAGTGAAATGGTCAAGTAATGATTCCGGTAGCACGGTTACAATAATGACGGGTGCTGTTGACAGGATCGCGGCAGCACGATGTTCGGAGTGATTGAAAATATTATGACAATGAAATTGTTATGGGCAGGTGTGATAGTGCTGCTTGCGGGTTGTTCCGGTGTGACGAAGGGGCTGCATCCGGTGACAGGCTTCAATGCGGAAAAATATCTGGGACACTGGAATGAGATCGCGCGTCTCGATCACAGTTTCGAACGGGGACTTACCGATGTGACGGCAGATTACCGAAAACTGCCGGACGGCCGCATCGAGGTGATCAATCGCGGTTTTGACACCAAAAATAACAAATGGAAAGTTGCGAAAGGCGTGGCACGGTTCCAGGGTAAACCGGATGTGGGCAGTCTGGAGGTGTCATTCTTCGGACCGTTCTATGGCGCGTACAATGTGCTGGTGATCGATCCGCAATATCGTTACGCGATGGTGGCCGGACCGAACCGAAATTATCTGTGGATACTTGCGCGCGGCCTGCAACTTGATCCTGAAACGCTGGCCACCCTGGTTAAAAGCGCCAGGGAATTGGGTTTTTCAACCGACAAGCTGATCTATGTCGGGCATGCTCATGCACCCATCATGTTCGATTGACGGGATGAAAATTACAACGCGCAGGTCCGACAAGAAGCGAAACGCGCTAGAATTTGCCTGATGATAATTACGTGATTGACGCGACATAATGAATAATAAAGTTAGTGTGTTGTTTGTTTGCATGGGCAATATCTGCCGTTCGCCCACGGCTGAAGCGGTTTTCCGAAACTATGTGGAGAGTGCCGGCATGTCGGGGCATATTTTGATCGACTCGGCCGGAACGCATGATTATCACATCGGTGACAAACCCGATGCACGCGCGCAACGCGCGGCACAGCAGCGCGGCTATGACATGAGCAAATTGCGCGGACGGCAGGTGGAGGAGGGCGACTTCGACAGCTTCGATTACGTGCTGGCGATGGATGTGGCCAACCTTTCCATCCTGCAGCGTATTACCCCGCCGGACAGCGAGACCAAGGCACGGTTGTTTCTCGAATATGCACGCCATCACGGCGAGCGCGAAGTGCCCGATCCATATTACGGCGGGGAGGATGGTTTCGAGCGCGTGCTGGATATGGTGGAAGATGCCGCGCAGGGATTGCTGGAGGAGATACGTCAGAAGCACTTTGCGGGATAGCAAACTGTAGAAGCGGGCCATGCCCGCTCCTACAAAAGAAAAAGCCGCACGACTTTCATCGTGCGGCTTTGTTTTTTTCAAACCGGGACTATCCTTGCGGAGTTTGTTGCGTCTCGATCTGCACCAGAGGTTCATTTTCTACATACACTTCATGCTGACGCGCGCGACGGCGTGGTGCGTGTCTTTCCATCGGAGTGGCGGCGACCTGTACCACGGTACCCAGCTTGATCGGATCAGTTTCGATCTGAACCAGGCCGGATCCGTTGCCCGGAGTCCTGGCCGCAACCGGTTTCACCGCTGCGGGCAAGTTCTGTGCAACGACTGCAGGCAGGTTTTGCTCTATGACCGCGGGGAGATTCGGTTCATAGACCGTCGGTATGGCGATGTATTCGCTTGGTCTGATGAATCCATCCGGGTAGGCGATATATTCCGTCGGCCCTTTGGCAGCAAGGTTGGCTGGTGCGCTAGCCACCTGTGCGGGGGATTGCTGAGCGGTGACGGCTTCACCATTTGCTCCCGTAGCTGCTGCAGCCGCATTTTCACGCTGTTCACGTTCCTTGCGACCGCCACGGCGTCCGCGACGGCGCCCACCTTCGCGCGGCGGACTGGCTGCTTCCGCCTGCTCCAATGCAGCAACGGCTACCTGGCTTTCCAGTACCGGTTTTTCTCCGGCTTCCGCATTGGCAACGGCTGTCGTGCCGCCTGGGCGGGGAGTTCCCTTTGCTTGGCCGGTGCCTTCTGCACCGCGTGGTGGACGCGGAGGCCTCGGTTGACGGGGCTCCTGGGTTTTGGCTTCGGCTTGTTGTGCCGGCTTTTGGCCGATGCGCGGCTCATTGCGGTTACGGTTTCCGCCGCTTTCATTGCGGTCACCACGGTCTCCGCGCCCGCGACGCTTGCCCCCTTCGGGACGCTCGCCACGCTCCGGACGTTGCGCGTTGCGCGACCGGTTTTGAGCCGGTTTTACCTCGAGTTGATCTTCCTCGCTTAATGATTTAAACCAGGCAATCATTTTTCCAAACAGAGAAGGTTGTACTGCCTCGGCTTTCACCGGGGCGGCTTTCATCGGTGTGACACCCTGAACCACGGCTTGCGCACGTGTGGCCTTTTGCTGTTCCTGCGCGGTGGTCAGCGGTTTTTCTTCACTGGGTTTTTCCACCATTTTGTAGCTGGCCTGAACGTCGCCATTAAGGTCATCCTGGCGCATGCGGCTGATGCTGTAGTTGGGCGTTTCCAGATGCGGGTTGGGTATCAGCGTGATGCCCACTTTGAGGCGCGATTCGATGCGGTGAATGTCGGAGCGTTTCTCGTTGAGCAGAAACGTCGCCACGTCGACAGGTACCTGGACGTGGATCGCCACGCTGCTTTCCTTCATCGCCTCTTCCTGAATGATGCGCAGGATGTGCAATGCGGAAGATTCGATGCCGCGGATGTGGCCTATGCCGCTGCAACGCGGGCAGGGCATGTAGTTGCTTTCGCTCAGGCTGGGCTGCAAACGCTGACGCGACAGTTCCAGCAGGCCGAAGCGCGAGATCTTGGCAGTCTGCACACGGGCGCGGTCGTAATGCAGCGAATCGCGCAACCTGTCCTCGACTTCGCGCTGGTTGCGGTTGCTTTCCATGTCGATGAAGTCGATCACGATCAGGCCGCCCAGGTCACGCAAGCGCAACTGGCGGGCGATCTCTTCAGCCGCTTCCAGGTTGGTGTTGAACGCGGTGGCTTCGATGTCGGAGCCTTTGGTGGCGCGCGCCGAGTTGATGTCGATCGCGGTCAGCGCCTCGGTGTGGTCGATGACAATCACGCCGCCGGAAGGCAGGCGCACTTCACGGGCGTGTGCGGATTCGATCTGGTGTTCAATCTGAAAACGCGAGAACAGTGGCACGTCGTCCACATAGCGCTTGATACGGTTCACGTTGCCCGGCATCACCGTGCTCATGAATGCCAATGCCTGCTGGTAGACTTCTTCGGTGTCGATCAGGATTTCGCTGATCTCCGGATTGAAATAATCACGGATGGCGCGCACCACCAGGCTGCTTTCCAGATAGATCAGCGACGGCGCCTTTTCCGATTCGGCCGCGCCCTCGATGGCATCCCACAATTGCTTGAGGTAATCCAGGTCCCATTGCAACTCTTCCGTGTTGCGGCCGATGCCGGCAGTGCGCGCAATGATGCTCATGCCCTGCGGCACGTCGACTTGCGACAGAACCTGGCGCAACTCGTCGCGATCTTCGCCCTCGATGCGGCGCGATACGCCGCCGCCGCTCGGGTTGTTCGGCATCAGCACGATGTAACGGCCGGCCAGGCTGATATAGGTGGTTAACGCAGCACCTTTGTTGCCGCGCTCGTCCTTTTCCACCTGCACCAGCAATTCCTGGCCTTCGCGCAGGGCTTCCTTGATCGAGGGGCGGTTGCCGCTGCCAGACTGGTAATATTGGGGAGCGACTTCCTTGAAGGGCAGAAACCCGTGCCGGTTACCGCCGTATTCGACGAAACAGGCTTCGAGACTGGGCTCGAGACGGGTAATAACAGCTTTGTAGATGTTGCTCTTGCGTTGTTCTTTACCGGCGGTTTCAATGTCAAGGTCGATGAGTTTCTGACCGTCAACAATGGCGACACGGAGTTCTTCCGGTTGTGTCGCATTAAATAACATGCGTTTCATTTTATTGTCTCCCGCGCTCTGACACGGGCGAGACCAGGCTACACGCGGTTAGGCGTGCCAGATGAGTGATCTAGTGAGCAATCGTGCAAACAGTCTTGTAAAGTGCAATCGGTTGGTCAATTCAGTTCTCTATAGGTTAGCCGGTCAAAAAAATCGTTCTTCGGGACTTGGGTATCGGTGGCTGCAGGTGCATCACTGCATTTGCTACGCCGACCGGTGCAGAAGTCCCTTAGGGGGTGTGTAGCCCAGAATCGATATTGTCGGGGCTGCAACACGTAAAATCCACAGGTGCTTTGAGCGCGTAAATCTATTACTATCACTGCTGGTTCCGGTGAGCGATATTAACCGGGCTGCGGCTGGAAGGGTGGCGGCGCATTGCGCCGTCGCTTGTGCCAAAAAATCTTTGGCGGGGATTTATATCCCTAAACTTACCCAATCCAAAACGCGCGAGCGGCGAAGTATAAGCAAAATGAATGGTTTAAGCAAAGATTCTGTCACTTTTCTGACAATCGACGAAAGTGGCGAGGCGCAGCGCATCGACAACTTCCTGTTCAAGCATCTCAAGGGCGTGCCCAAAAGCCATGTCTATCGCATCCTGCGCGGCGAGGTGCGGGTGAACAAGAAGCGTGTCGACCAGACCTACAGGCTCAAACTTGGCGACCTGTTGCGCATCCCGCCGATCCGCGTGGCGGAAAAGCATGAGGTGGAGCAGACCCACATTCCCGCGGTTGAATTCCCGATCATTTACGAGGATGACGCGCTGGTGGCGGTAAACAAACCGGCCGGCGTGGCGGTGCATGGCGGCAGCGGAGTCAGTTTCGGGGTGATCGAGCAAATGCGCCGGGCGCGCCCGCAAGCCAAGTTCCTGGAGCTGGTGCACAGGCTGGACCGTGAGACTTCCGGCGTGCTGCTGTTGGCGAAAAAGCGTTCGGCGTTGACCGGGATGCACAGGATCATGCGCGAGGGGAGCAGCGACAAGCACTATTTCGCGCTGGTGCTGGGGCAATGGAAGAATGCCAAACAGCATGTCAGATTGCCGCTGCACAAATTCGATACCCCGCAGGGCGAGAAACGCGTGATGGTCAGGGAAGGCGGGCAGACATCGCACACCATCTTCACGCTGCAAAAAAACTGGGCGCCACAAAATGACCAGCCCGGATTCAGCCTGCTGGAAGCGCAACTCAAGACCGGACGCACCCACCAGATCCGCGTGCACCTTACCCATCTTGGCTTTCCAATCGCCGGAGACGACAAGTACGGCGACTTCGCGCGCAACAGGGTGATGATGAAGCAGGGGCTGAAGCGCATGTTTTTGCACGCCCACAGCATCGCGTTTGCGCATCCGTTGACGGGCGAGCCTGTGCATCTGGTTGCGCCATTAGCGAAGGAGTTGGAAAGTTTTATTGCCAGGCTTGATGCGCTTCAACGTGAAGGCGGCTAGTTCAAGACTGACTGTGTCAGGTGTGACTAGGGCAAACGCCAGTCCGGGATCATCTGCTCCAGCCGTTTTGTATTGATCACTTCCAGATATCGACGGCCACGCCCCGTACGCGCAGCGCGTCAGCCCGCCCGCGGATAAAACGCTGCAAATTTGGCTGTGTTTTGTAAGCTCCCGAGGAGACGTAGTCCAGAACTGACTGGAAATGGAAGCTTTTCATGAAGGCCTCAATCCGGATCACTTCTTTTCCGGCATCAAACACAACCACACTTGGTACGTATGCGACCCCCAGTTCGTTTGCCCAATCGCGTGCCGTGGTCTGGCGTCCATCGGGGGTGATCACCGGGGTATGGGCCCAGCGATCCAGTTGGATCACGTTGAAATTCCGCATCAGCTTCCGCGTTTCGGGATCATGCAGAATGTTGTTGTGCATCCGGTCGCAACCGGCACAATCTTTCTGTTCGAAAAATACCGCCAGCGGTTTGGCGGAGGAGAGCCTGTTCTGGTTGTGGGGCGGTTTGGAAAAGAAGGGTTCCGGATTCAGTACGCCTTTCGAAGGTGGCGGGTCAAGCCTGGCGTAGTATTCAGGGAACTTTATTTTCCGTTCCTGCTTTTCGCCCGCATACATGAGTGCAGCAAGAAACTGGTGAGGCGGGTAATAACCGTTGATGCGCAACACGATTTCGCCCTGTTCATCGATCAGCAGTATGGTGGGCGTGAACCAGACCTGGAGTTTCTCGGCGAGTTGCTTTTCCGTCATCTTGTTACCGGAAAAATCGGTTACCTCACGATCACCCCATATATTCAAATCAATGGCATCGAAGTGCCGGCGGGTGTAATCCACGATGTGTGGCTGGCTGAAATTGGTATTGAACAGTTCGGCACAGTATGGGCAACCATCCTGCCCAAAATAGATCAACAACCGTTTGCCGCTCCTGGACGCTTCGGCGACATCATCGGGCATATCCAGGAATGAGTGTTTGAACCATCCGGGAACGCTGAAATGGCCTGTACCTCTAAACGCGGCCTTTTCAGCTGCTGATGCGGTTATGCTCGTCAGACCAAGGATTGCGCACAAGCCCAACAAGGTTGTACATGCGATAAATATTTTTTTCATGCCCCTGTCCCCCGATTGATTGAAATGAAGTTTGTCCCGGCAAATACGGCATGCCGCCTTTACAGCACGTGACCAGGGCATCTTGCATTGCGAAGCCGGGCGGGCATCGCTGCAGGCTGTTGCGGGGGACGGGAAATCCTAGCAATAAGTAATGACAAATGCCATCGATTTATCCCGAGGGTAATTTTCAGACTCCTTGTCTTTAAATCAGCCTGCCTGCACAAGCGTATAATTAAACGACTGCTCATACAGCGGAAAACGCATTCGCGACATGGCTCAACTGCATCACATCATCATCGTTGGCGGTGGAGCCGCCGGTCTGGAACTGGCAACCAAGCTGGGCAAAAAGCTTGGCAAAAAGCATCTTGCCGACATCACGCTGA
>JBDTCC010000056.1:0-3369 GCA_039923775.1 Gallionella sp.
GGTTGGTGAGTGGCTGTCCGGATTTCACGGCTTCGCGCACTTTCTGGTTGTAGCCGGCGATGTTGCGCACGCCGAGCGTGGACATCAACTTGTAGCGCTTGTCCATTTCCTGCACACACCAGTTCAATGCCGACGCGGCCTGGCGCATGTCCGTCACCACCGGTGCGAGCAGGTGCGGGATGCCCTCGTACACCGACAATTCCAGCATCTTGGGATCGATCAGCAACAGCCGTACCTGTTGCGGCGTACCCTTGTATAGCAGGCTCAGAATCATCGCGTTGATCGCGACCGATTTTCCGGAACCGGTGGTGCCCGCCACCAGCACATGCGGCATCCTGGCCAGATCGGCGACCACCGGCTTGCCGGAAATATCCTTGCCCATCGCAATGGTCAGCACCGACCCCATATCGGCATATATTTGCGAACTGAGTATCTCGGACAGGTGGACCATTTGGCGTTTCGGATTGGGCAACTCCAGCGCCATGTAGGCCTTGCCGGGTATCGTTTCAACCAGGCGTATGCTCACCACCGACAACGCGCGCGCCAGGTCCTTCACCAGATTGGTGATCTGGCTGCCCTTTACACCGACGGCAGGTTCGATCTCGTATCGGGTAATCACCGGCCCGGGATAGGCGGCCACCACTTTGACTTCCACGCCGAAATCCTTCAGCTTGCGCTCGATCAGGCGTGAGGTGAATTCCAGTGTGTCGGCAGAAACCACTTCGACCTGCTGCGTTGCCGGATCCAGCAAATGCAGGGGTGGCAACGTCGAGTCCGGCATATCCGAAAACAATGAAACCTGCTTTTCTTTTACGGCTCGTGTCGACTGGGCCACTTCCATCAGCGGCATTTCGATGCGTATCGGCTGATGGTCCTCGACGCGCTTCTTTTTCTCTTCTTCGACCAGGGCAACTCGTTCGCTGGTGGCATGCATGCCGATGCGCTTGTCCTGGCGCGTCTGCCAGGTGAAGCGTACCCATTGGAATGCAGCTTCGATCCGTTCGCCCAGCCAGTCCATGAAGCGCATCCAGGACAGGCCGCTGGACAGGCTGAAGCCGGTTGCGATCAGTGCCAGCAGCAGCAGGGTCGCGCCGGTAAAGCCCAATCCCCGCGCCAATGCCTTGCCCAATACCTCGCCGAACATCCCGCCGTGCACCAGAGGCAGGGCTACCTTCATCGTATACAAACGGAGAAATTCGAGCGCGCTGCTGGACAGCAACAGTGCGGCGAAACCGGCGACCGAAACCAGCAGGGAACGTTTGGAGAAGATGCTGTCGATGCGTAGCCGGTGGTATCCCGCCCAGACCCGTTGCAACAGGAACAGCACGCACCACCAGGCAGAAAATCCGAACAGGTAGAACAACAGATCGGCAATATATGCACCCAGAACCCCGCCCGGGTTGGCAATATGTGCATCGGTAACGCTATGCGACCAGGCCGGATCGGCCGGATTGTAGCCGTACAGCGCAACGGTGAAATACAGCGCACAGGCGACCAGCAATATCCAGCGCGATTCGCGCAGCAATACGAGCAGTTTATTTCCCAGCAAATCGCCGCTTGCTTCAGCCATTTAGAGACACCGCCTGATTCCAATCGGGCCGGCATGCACCACTTCGCCCCGCGCAGGACAGCGAATAGCAGGCATCATGACAGGGTGCAGCAAATATTCAGCCGCCAACAGAATTTTCATTGCCATTTATCCAGGCTGGTTGATTAATCGATGTGTGCATGATACCGCAGCCGCTCAATACCCGCTTGTCAACAGCAGCCTTATATCATGTGCCAACCAGTCGGCCGGTTCCATTTCGCCGGCCATCAGGCGCACCCTGCCGTGGGTGTCGACCAGGTAGCCGAACGTCGAATGGTCCATGCTATAGCCGTCTTTGGTTGGATGCTTCTGGTAGGAAACGCCGAAATTTTTTGCCGCTTCGGCGGTTGCCTTCGCATCGCCGTACAGACCCAGGAAGCGGGGATCGAAGGCGGGTACGAATTTCGCCAGTAGTTCGCGGGTGTCGCGTTCAGGATCGATCGTGACGAACAGGACCTGCACCCGGTCCGCATCCTTGCCAAGCAGACGCAGCGTCTGCGCATAGCCGGCCAGCATGGTGGGGCACACATCCGGGCAATGGGTATAGCCAAAATCTATCAGCACGACCTTACCGCGGAAATCGCTCAGGCTGCGCGGTTTGCCGTTGTAATCGGTCAGATGGAAATCCGCATGTGCAAACCGGTCGCCGACGGCGATCGCGTGGAAGTGGCCGGTTGGCGTTTTTCCGCAACCGGCCAGCAGCCCTATCAACATCAAAAATAAAATCCGGACCGTCAAATTTGCATAGCGCATCGTTGTTCCATTCATCACCACAAGGGTACAGCCTACCCCAATTGCCCCACACCCATCAATCCGGATGGCTCAGGGAACCTC
Source organism: Gallionella sp. (assembly GCA_039923775.1). GTDB lineage: Bacteria > Pseudomonadota > Gammaproteobacteria > Burkholderiales > Gallionellaceae > Gallionella. The sequence continues at coordinate 2,423 of JBDTCC010000056.1, forward strand.
TGACTGACTATTATAAAGCTGATCCAGATCGAGATGCCCCGCCGCCGCCCTCGCATCCGGCTGTGTCATGAAGGGCACCACGCCAAGCAACGGTGCGCTGATACGCTGCCGTAGCACGGCAATATTTTCATCGATCAACGCCATGTCGGTATCGACAACGTTGGCCACCCAGCCCGCCAGGGCCAGGCCGCGCGCGGCGATCACTTCCACGGTAAGCAGCGCATGATTCAGACAACCCAGACGCATACCCACCACCAGTATCACCGGCAAATCCAGTTCTTTTGCCAGATCCGCGCTGTCCTGTTGCGCATTCAGCGGCACCAGCAAGCCGCCCGCGCCCTCGACTATCACCACGTCAGCCTGCGCCGCCAGCTCGCGATATGACGCGGCAATGCGTGAAAACTGCATGATGACCCCGGCACGCTGCGCGGCAAGATGCGGCGCGATCGCCGGCACAAAACAATACGGATTGATCTGGCCGTATCCCACGGCCACATTCCCGGCAGCCCGCAATTGCAGCACATCCCCGTTCTGCCCGTCGTCATCGCATCCTGCCGCTACCGGCTTCATGCCTACCGCACGTTTGCCTTGCGCGGCGTAGCCTTGCAGCAGTGCGCAGCTGATCAGTGTCTTGCCGACGCCGGTGTCGGTGCCGGTTACAAAATAACTCAAGACAATACCCTCAAGCCACAGAGCACACAGAGAAGTGCGACGGTTTTCTCTGTGCGCTCTGTGATCTCTGTGGCCAAATCGATTTTCATGGTTTAAGGAGAATCCGGGTTAATCGCTGTGCAGCGCCCTACCGACGCCGGTGAGGAAGTAGCTCATTTCAATTTGAACGACGTCTTGATAATGGCGCGCCCGTCCGCTGTCTGTTTCGGCTGCGGCTTCCAGGCATGGCCGTACACCACCTCAAAAGTCGCGGGCAGCTTGCCGTTGCTGCGCAG
>JBDTCC010000057.1:0-7285 GCA_039923775.1 Gallionella sp.
CTGCGCAGCAACGCGCCCCATCCGCCCACGCCCGGATTGCCCTTGCATGCGCCATCGGTAAAAACTTCAACTGGTTCATTACTCATTGTGGATCCGTCTCGTTACGCTGTGTAATCTTGTTGTTCAACTTAGGCGCGGCTGGCAACAGCTTGCCCACCAGTCCCTCGTTCCATTTCGGCTTGATCAGCCGCATGCCGTGTACGCGCTTGATCGCATGCACGAAATACACTCCGCCTCTCAACGCCCACCACCGGTCACCGGCCCTTTCCATGAAGGCAAACCGTTCCAGCCACTTGCTCTGGTGAAACGGCGGTGCATATGCGGCAAAACGGACTCCCGCCACCTCTAAGCCCAGCAACGCCAGCCAATCCCTGATACGGTTCAGCGCGATGAACTGGCCTTGCCACGGATACCCCTGACGCCTGCCCAGTGCGCGATGCAAGCCCCACAAGCTGTGCGGATTGAAACCGCTGACGATCAGATTGCCTTCCGGCCTCAGAACCCGGGCCGCCTCGCGCAATATCTGGTGCGGATATGTGGCGAATTCCAGCACATGCGGCATCATCACCAGATCCATGCAGTCGCTGTCAAACGGAAGTTCGGTACAGATCAGGCGCACATCATTGTCCGTCTGGTTTCCCCCTGTAATACGCAACGGTATCCGGTTGCCCTGCAAAAAATCATGTTCGGGCAAACCCAGTTGCAATGCGTTGTAGCCAAATATGTCGCTCACTGAGCGATCGAAATAGGCCTTTTCGCGCTTGAGCACATAGCCGCCCTGCGGGGTGGCAAGCCATTCGCCCAGATTTTTTGCGGTTGATTTACAATTCGGCATCACTCAACTTCCATTTGCTCCATGTTCAACATTACAGCCATCCCCGCTCTTCAGGACAATTACATCTGGGCTCTCCATGACGACCGGCACGCTGTCGTGGTCGATCCGGGCGAAGCTGCACCAGTGCTGGCCTTTCTGAATGAGCGCGGCCTTGAACTGGATGCGATCCTGTGTACTCACCGCCACGGCGACCACATCGGCGGCATCGCAAAATTGCGTGAAGTATACAACGTGCCGGTATATGGGCGGCGACATCCGAACAATCCGCACATCACGGGTGAGCTGCGCGAGGGTGACAATCTGAAACTGGAAGGGCTTGGCACCCGATTTGACATCATCGAGATTCCCGGGCATGTCGACGACCACATCGCATTTATCGCACCCGGCATCCTGTTCTGCGGAGACGTGTTGTTCGGCGCCGGCTGCGGCAGAAACTTTGAAGGGACACCGGCACAACTGCACCATTCCCTTACCCGTCTGGCCATGTTGCCCGACACCACCCGCGTCTACTGCGCCCACGAGTACACCGCCGCCAACCTGCGTTTCGCGCTGGCCTGCGAACCGGATAACCCCGCCGTGAAACAGCGCATCGCCGCCACCCGGCAACTGCGCGCGGCAAACCAGATCACCCTGCCCTCCACCATCGCACTGGAAAAAGCCACCAACCCGTTTCTGCGCTGCACCCAACCGGAAATCATCCATACCCTGCAACAGCGCGACCTGATAGACACCAGCGAATCTGGCGTCAGCGAATTGGGTGTATTCACTGCCATGCGAGCCTGGAAAAACCATTTCTGATTGCGGCGAAAGACGTTCTGGGATATTCTGCGCGCCCTTCGGAGAGGTGGATGAGCGGTTTAAGTCGCACGCCTGGAAAGCGTGTTTAGGATAATATCCTAACGGGGGTTCGAATCCCCCCCTCTCCGCCAGATGCAAAACCGCCCCTCGTGGGCGGTTTTTTATTTGCTGGAATGATGAACTGAGCTGATCCGTTCAAGCAAGACCGGATTCATTTAAAATCTATCAGACAGCAGCGTCCAGATGGATTGCTGGTTTCGCATGAGCACAAACCAAGCTTTGTTTGATTTACCACGAAATCTCGTATTCCCGGATTGCTTTTAGCTTCAGCTTTGCTAACGCCAAAGCAGTAGCAGATAAGCGTATCGCTGGCAGCCTCCTTTACACCGACCATCGTTCGAAGCTGAGACTTCGGAATGACAGAATCTTCGTTACTAAAATAAACAGTGTCGCAACCAGTGTGGGCGCAAAAATAGAAGTGCCTTCCCCCGTCAGTCCATTTCCACGAATGCTTGATGTGATGAGCGATAGTTCTGGCCGAGACTTCCGCGCTTGCAATACCACAGCTCGGACACATGCGCTTTTTTGGGTGTGCAGCTTTGCTTGCGGCCGTGAGCCGAGATTGTTGTTCAGTAAACTTTCGTGTGAGGCTGGATATGGTCATGGGGAAATTTTACACTGATGTCATGGTTTCCTGATGGCTGCTTTAATTGAAACGCGCTTGTCCGCTTCCCGCCCGCCGTCAGAACATGCGCAACTGTTCGGTCCGCAACGACCTTTGCATATCCGGTTTGAAAAACCGCACGGCATTACGGCCGCCGCTCTTGGCCTGGTACATCGCGATGTCGGCCTGCATCAGCAGGGTATCGATCGATTCTTGATTGCCGTGGAACAGGCTGATACCGATGCTCGGTGTGCTCTGATGTTTGTGGCGCTTGAGCTTGTAGGGCTGTGCCAGGGCCTCGCGGATCTTTTCGGCGACCAGCACCACCTTGTGAGACGCATCGGTTTCATCCTGACTGACATCCTCGATCAGCACCACGAACTCGTCACCGCCGTAGCGAGCCACGGTGTCCATTTCGCGCACGCATTTCCTGATCCGCACCCCCACTTCCTTCAACAACAAATCACCGTAATCATGGCCGAAGTTGTCGTTCAGTATCTTGAAGTTGTCCATATCAAGGAATAGGATCGCGCCGTAGTTATGGTGGCGTGCCGATGCCGACAAGGCCGCACTGAATCGGTCGAGAAACAGGCGCCGGTTGGGTAGCCGGGTCAACACATCATAGAACGCCAGATTGTAAATTTCCTGTTCCAGTTTTTTGCGTTCGGTGATGTCCTGTACTGTCCCGATAAGGTGACGCGGCATTCCATTCGTGGCAGCCTGCAATTTTCCGCGGCCCTGGAGAATTCTTAAATTCCCGTCCGTCAATGGAAGTCGGAGCTCCAGTCGCTCGGGTTGCTGCCCGTCCAGGCAGGCCCGTAACCATTGCTTCATTTTCTGCTGGTCATCGGGATGAATCAGCTTCATAAAATTGGCCGGCGTCGGCTCGAATCTGTCCGGCGTGACACCGAAGATGCGGTAGGTTTCATCGGTGCAACGAATCATCTCAGTGTTGTCTGTCCAACTCCACCCGCCGATATGGGCGAGATGCTGGGATTCAGACAGCAGCTGTTCGTTCTCCCTCAGTAATCGTTGCGACCGCCTGTTCTCCGCTATGGTCACAGCCATCGCCATGCCGCCGACTGCCATGGTAATGCCGAACATCCAGAAATCGATCAGGTCACTTTTTACCATCTCATCGGCATACTGCCCGATGCCATGGCCGGCGCTCCACAGCGCCTGGCCGAACAGCATCAACTGCAACAGCGCCGTCCTGCGCCGGCCGGCACGCAGCCCGGCCCAGATCACCAGCGGAATTACCCAGGCAATACTTGAATTCACCCCGGTATGGTTTTCAAACCAACCGAAGAAGTCAATCTGCCCCACAATGAAGGCGACTATGAACAATGCAGCCATTTCCCATCGCCTGAACGTCCATACGGGATTCAGCGGGGGCCTACTCCAGGCCAGGATCAACGGGGTAATAAAGGCGATGCCCAACACATCACCCATCCACCAGCGCATCGCAATCAGCGGAAACTGGTCAAGCGTAATCAACTGATTGATCAATAACGTGCCCGGACCGATCACAGCGCTGACCGCACTGGCGACGGTGCTTGCAACAATGGCCAGCTTGAAATAATCCTGCCGATTATCCAGTGAGAGATTGAATTTACATGCGCGGGTCAATACCCACCAGGCGACAATAGATTCCAGCGTATCCGCCACACCCAACCCTGTGGCTACCCAGGGTGTCATTACTGCAATCAATCCGGCGACGACCGCACCGACGAATATACCCGGCAAAAAGCGCAGCCCGCCGAGTAGCAATACGGCCAGCGCAAAGCCGCCCGCAGGCCAGAATATCGTGATTGCCGGAGATTTCAGCGCAAGAATCAACCCGATCTTGGCGAACAGGAGGTAGATCGCAACGACAGCCAGGTTGAGCGGCAGATCAACCCAGCGGAATTGCTTGAAGTATCTTGCGATCAGTTTCGGCATTTTTCAGGTGTAGGGTCTGATGATGTCCACCGGCCGATTTGGCCTGAATGAGATGATATCAAATGTCGGCATTGTGCCAATGTGTCATTTCACTCTGCTCCCGATGACCTGCTGAACGTCAATCCGGCGCGGATGTTGTGTTCCAATCATTTTCCCCACGACCCGCTGGATATAGCCCAACCCGGGTGGAAAACCCATTGATACTTATTTGGGTTTACACAAGAATAAATTCTGATTGAGAGCGGACATCGCTTGGCTGGATGCGCAAGATGGTCAGTTTTGCGCATTGGATATTTACAGTTGAGTACAACATCCGCCTGGCAGGGGGTGCTTGGATGAAGCGTAATCCATCCGGCTTTACTTTAATCGCGACTGCCATCACATTGGTAGTTGTGGGCTTGTTGCTGGGCCTTATATTGAAAGGTCAGGAAATAATTGATAGTTCAAGAGTAAAAAATCTTGCCGACGATTTCAAAAATTTCCCGTCCAGTGTTTATGGCTATGAGGACAAGTTCAAAGCGTTACCCGGTGATGACCCCAAACTGGCCGGTCATTTTCCGGAAGCCACACCCTGCTCCCCGGTTGCTGCGGGAAAGTGTGCTGTTGGCAATGGGATGATAGACGGAAAATGGTCTGATACAACCGTTGCGAGCGAGAGCTATATATATTGGCAGGATGTACGTATGGCTGGATTGGCTCCGGGTTCCACGGATACAAGCAACCTCAACGGCGATTACATTCCCAGAAACGCTGTTGGTGGGCAAATTGGTGTCACCGATACGGCAGCCAGCCCGATCATCGGGTTAAAGGGCACACCCATCATCTGTTCCGATGCCATACCCGGAAAATTAGTCAAGCAACTGGATATCACGATGGATGACGGCAATACTGCCACAGGATCCATGCGAGCCATTGCCGCCGGAACGACGACACTAGGGAATCCAATCCAAACCATAAACATCGTTGATGATGCTCGGTACCTGGTTTGCATGAACGCATAGCTTGTCAGGCCAACGGAGCCTTTCCCTATTTCGAGAAACTGCCTTTTGCGACCCGACGCAACAACCACCGTAACGCAGGGTAAGCCAGCAAAACCACAAGCAGACTGGATATAAATCCCGCCACAACATCCGCCGGAAAATGTGCGCCCAGGCTGATCCTGGAAATACCGACCCATAACACAAACAACACCCCCGCCGCTCGCCAGTTGCGGTTCATGACAGGCCAAAGACTGGCCGTGATCAGCATTGCAAACGATGAATGCCCGCTCGGCAGGCTGTGGTGATATTCCGGTGTCCCGATGATGTGCAGGCTTCCCTGAGGCAATGCCAGCGGTGGGCGCGGAAAATCCAGCAACGGCTTGAGCACCATCAGTAACACCCCATCAAGCAGGTATGCAAGACTGAATACGGTCACCACTGACATCCAGCGGTTCACCTGAATCCGATAATGTGCGGCATCCTGCCCGGACAGGTTTACCCTGACCAGCGCCAGCAGAGTCAACAAGGCCAGATAGACCGGGAACAGGTTGTGGTCACCGAGGCGGGTTCCGAGCAGCATCAGACTGTCCAGCCAGCCAAACCGGATGTCATTGATGACATGAAACAGCCAGATGTTGGCGCCGCCCCAGTCATAGAAAATTGCTTTCATCACAATCAGGCAGTAAGTGCCAGTCCCCACATCACGAGGCCGCCTGCAGCAGCCACACCCGCCACGATGAACAGCCATTTCCTGCGCGTCAGTACGGTGATGGATGCCAGCGAAATGGCGATTTGTATCAGCGTCATGGCCTGTGCCAGCTTATGGTGCGGATGCATCGTATGCTCGCTTTGCTGGTTGGCCTGTTCGGATTCCGCCTCCAGCGCTTCAGCCTTCAGTTTGATTTCCTTCTTGTCGTTCTCGTATTTCTGGATCTGGGTCTTGTAATACTCCCGCTTGTTCGCGGGGCCCATGTCCGCGGCCAGCTCCATCAAATGTCCCTTGTTGCTTTTGGCCTGGTAAAAGCTCCATTGATCGGAAGCCTGGGTTTTCTTCAGCACCGCCTCGTTCTTGAACAGCATGGCCTGATTCTGGGTGTCACCGCCCTGATAGCTGACGACCGCGCCAACCGAAGCCAGAATTGCGGTGAAGATCGCGACCGAACTGGCAAGACTGTCTCCGCCGTGAGCCTGGTGTTCCACCGCATGGTCGTGGGCTCCGTGAACATGAAATTCTTCCGACATATTATTTCTCCAAAATTGGTATGAAAACGGCGCGCATTCTATACCTTGCCGTTCTGTGCAATATGGAATTTTTTGGTGGGGTATCCGGCTGCCAACAGGGATGAGGCAACCCCGCTGTTACTCAGTGGACAGAAATTATGACTACAAATTATCTATTGCACACTCAATCACGCTGGATTTGTAGGAGCGGGCCATGCCCGCGATCAATCTATGGGTCGCGGGAATGGCCCGCTCCTACATGGGTGCTATTTTCGAAGCAATATGTATAAACTGAAACTTTCGATATAGCCATATTTACTGACTTATGTGTACTTACCTTTTGGCGTTTGTATCAGCCCTGAGAATTTCGCATAGATGACTATCCTTGGGGTCCAGCGCGCTGCGTGCAACGCTGTCGAACAGCACTTGTATCTCATCAAAGCTAAAGCAGGCAAGCAGGCGGTTGGCCATGTCTGTTTGTAACGGCACCATGCAGGTTTGCCCGTCCGGCAGGATCAGTTTGAATCCGGCCAGCTTTCCCAGTCCGCCTTCCGTCCGGGATAACAGGTCGGATTGCTCATCCTGCAGCCCGTCGTAACACGCTTCCAGATCGTCCACCAGATCATCGGCCAGGTCTTCCGACACCGCGACGATCAGTCCCATCGTGTCATCCCGCAACTCGCACGCCACGCCAAGTTCCCCGGCATGTTTCACAAACCTGTCGCGCAGACCGACATCAAAGAAAATGTATTCATCCATGATACTAAGCTCTCGCTCCCCAGATTATCAGATACCGTGATCCATGATGCCCCGCCCCGTCGCGTATTACAATAGCTGACCATATCC
>JBDTCC010000058.1:0-26268 GCA_039923775.1 Gallionella sp.
GTTTCGGCTTCGTCATCGCCCCGGATACCCTGACGCTGATGCGCGAGATGGTGAACAACGGCGAAGTGGATGCGCTGGTGGCGGAACGCGTCTGGCAGGAACTGGCGCGCGGACTGATGGAGAAAAATCCTTCGCGCTTTTTCGAGACACTGCGCAGCTGCGGCGCGCTGGCCAAAATCATTCCCGAAATCGATGCGCTGTTCGGCGTACCCCAGCCTGAAAAATATCATCCCGAAATCGATTGCGGCATACACACCATGCTGGTGATCGACGATGCGGCACAGCACGACTACCCGCTGGAAGTGCGATTTGCAGCGCTGACCCACGATCTGGGCAAGGCCACCACGCCAAAAGACCTGTTGCCGCGCCATATCGGACACGAGTTGCGCAGTGTGGAACTGGTCAAAAAACTTTCGGAGCGACTGCGCGCGTCGAGCGAATGCCGCGATCTTGCACTGCTGGCGGCGCGTTATCACGGCGACATCCATCGCGCCGCGGAATTGCGCGCAGAGACCGTCATCAAATTATTTCAGTCGGCGGATGCATGGCGCAGGCCGGAACGCTTCGCGTTGCTGTTGCAGGCTTGCGCCGCGGATGCGCGCGGACGCACCGGTCACGAGAATGACGCCTATCCCCAGGCGGATTATTTGCTGAATCTGCTGGCCGTCGCGCGCGCGGTGGACGCGGGCGAGATAGCAAAGCAATGTCCGGACAACAACAGCATTGCTGCCGCGGTGCTGCAGGCACGAATCGGCGCAATAGCAGCGCTGGTCAATAAAAAAGCGTAAGGTTTTCCTGCACCCTGCCGGTGCAATTTCCGTCACCTGATGATTTGCAAAACAACAACGCCGCGTTAACGCGGCGTTTGGTATCGGCATATGGGATGCCGATCAGGTCAGTCGTGGAATCGCTGACGTAGGTAATAACTATATGGAATTTATTATCGAGGGGTCGATAGGCACCTCCCATTTACAGTTAACTTCCAGAATCCGATATTCGGGAACCACGGTAATTTTATACGCCTAATTTCGGGTGGGTTCAACCCAAATCGCCGCAAATAAAAATTTATCAGTGCATTCCTGATGATGCTGATCATGATTAGTGGTCATGCCAATACGCAGCGGGTAACAAATGTCAGCCAGTACCTATAACGAGCGCGACAGATCGCCGCTGGCGAATCCGGATAAGGGATCAGCCAGATTTTTTCCGAAGGCGATCACTTTGAACAATTCACCCATCTCCGCCGGGCTGGTCAGTTTCTGCAACTGCGCCGAGAGCGGCAGATAATCGCGCAGATTTTCCGGCGGGGTATCTTGCAGCAATCCGGTGATACCGCAATTGATCAGAAAGAACGCCTGCGAGGTATAGCCGGCCAATTCAAGACCCGCATCGATTCCGCATTCCGCGATATCCGTGAAATTCACATGCGCGGTGATGTCCTGCAGGCCGGGCAAAAAGAACGGATCGTCGTGCGCATGATGGCGGTAGTGGCACATCAACGTGCCGCTGCGGCGCTGCGGATGATAGAACTCGCGCGCCCCGAAACCGTAGTCGATGAACAACATCCCGCCCTGTTCCAATATCCGCGCGAGGCTGTTCACCAAACCACGGGCGGCCAGACAGATTTCGCTGACGTAATCATCCGGCACGGTGATCTGCTGCGCGGCCTGTAACAGGCGGGCATCGCCGATGGCGCGCTCCTGCCAGACAAAGCCGTGCTCACCGGCGGCAACACCGCGCTCGGTTATCGCGCTGTCGCGCCAATGCACCAGATGCACGGGTAATGCATCGAGTACCTCGTTGGCGACGATCGCACCGCTGAATTTTTCCGGCAATTCATCCAGCCAGCGCACCCGCCCCATCAGATGCGGCAAGTGTTCGCGCAACAGCGTTTGCTGGCGCGCGCGCAAGTCGGCGCTCACCTCCAGGACCGAATAACTTTCCGGCAGGCTGCCCATCTGTTCCAGTTCGGCCAGCATGTCCGCGGCCAGTTTGCCGCTGCCCGCGCCCAGCTCCAGTATGTTCGATGCGCTTTGCGCCATGATCTCCGCCACTTGCCGCGCCACGGTGCGGCCGAACAGCGGCGAGAGTTCCGGCGCGGTAATGAAGTCGCCCGCCTCACCGAACTTGTGCGCACCGGCCGCGTAATAGCCCAGCCCGGGCGTATACAACGCCAGCTCCATGTAGCGCGCAAACGAAATCCATCCGTCCCTTGTTTCATGATCGCAATGGGCGGTGATGTCGCGCCGGATAGATTCGGTCAAGGATGCGCTGTGTTGCGCGGCTTCTGTGCCGGGAGCAGGTAGTGTAGGGGGCATGGTCAGGTATAATTCCCGAAGCAGTTGGATTTAACGGTATGGCGGAGTTTAATGGAGCACGAGTCTAATGGAACAAGGGATGCAGGGCAAAGTAGTCTTGGTGACGGGTGGTGCAAAACGTGTCGGCGCAGCAATCTGCCGCCGCCTGCATGCAGCCGGAGCCCGGATTGCCATTCACTACCGCAGCTCCGCACAGGAGGCGCTGGATTTGCAGGATGGGTTGAATGCGTTGCGCCCGGAAAGCGCTTCCGTATTCCAGGCCGATCTGCTCGATTTGAACGTCTTGCCGCAACTGGTGCACACGATCATCAAAAAATTCGGGCAACTGGATGCGCTGGTGAACAATGCCTCGAGCTTCTACCCCACCCCGCTGACGGATATCGACGAACAACAGTGGCACGACCTGCTCGGCACCAACCTGAAATCGCCGCTGTTCCTGGCACAGGCTGCCGCCGCCGAATTACGCCGTCGCCATGGCTGCATCATCAACATCGCGGACATCCATGCGGAGCGCCCGATGCCCGGCCATCTGCTGTATAGCGTTGCCAAGGCCGGCCTGGTCGCGCTGACCCGTGGACTGGCGCAGGAAATGGCACCGCAGGTGCGCGTCAATGCCGTGGCACCCGGTGTCATCGTGTGGCCGGAAAGCGGGACATGGGCGGATGAAGAACAACGCCGCAAGATCGTCGCGCACACTCTGCTCAAACGCGAGGGTGAGCCGGACGACATCGCCAGAACAGTCGCCTTTCTGATTCAGGACGCGCCCTATATCACCGGACAGGTCATTGCGGTGGATGGCGGACGCAGTATTAATATTTAAATATTTACCCCCATCCTGATTGCCCCCTCGCTACGCTCACCCCCTTTGCAAGGGGGAAGGTTTGGGAGGGGGTAGAATCCATATTCAACGAGACTCTTATATTATGAACGACCTTACCCAACCCATACAATTCGAAAAGCATTCGACCAACTTCAATCGTCTCAAGGGACGCCTGGAGCACCATGTCGGCAGGGCGATCGCCGATTTCAACATGATAGAGGAAGGCGACAGCGTGATGGTGTGTCTGTCCGGCGGCAAGGACTCCTACACACTGCTGGATATTCTGCTTACGCTGCGCAAGCGCGCACCGATCGATTTCCGCATCGTTGCGATGAATCTCGACCAGAAGCAGCCCGGCTTCCCTGCCGACGTGCTGCCAAATTACCTGAAGCAGCTCGGCGTCGAATACCACATCGAAACCCAGGACACCTATTCCATCGTCAAGGAGAAGATACCCGAGGGCAAGACTACCTGTTCACTGTGTTCGCGCCTGCGTCGCGGCATCATCTACCGCGTGGCGGGCGAGCTCGGCGCGAACAAGATTGCGCTGGGTCACCATCGCGACGACATGATCGAGACGCTGTTCCTGAACATGTTCTTCGGTGGCAAACTCAAGGCGATGCCGCCCAAGCTGGTTACCGACAAGGGTGATCACATCGTGATCCGACCGCTGGCCTATTGTGCGGAAAAAGACATTGCCCGCTATGCGCGCGGCATGGAATTTCCGATCATCCCGTGCAACCTGTGCGGCGCGCAGGAGAACCTGCAACGGCAGAATATCAAGGAGATGCTCGCGGCGTGGGAGCACGAATATCCCGGACGCAGCCAGACCATCTTTACCGCGATGCAAAACGTCGCACCTTCCCACCTGCTGGACGGCAATCTGTTCGATTTCACCCATATTCAGCCGGGTGCCAAAGTTGCGGAAGGGGATACCGTATTCGACCCAGAACTTTAATTACCCGAACCGGCGTCCGATGGAACCTGTTGAAAAAAATCCGGTCAATTACATGCCGCACGCCGGGGGCGTATCCCGCCCTGACAACGGGTTGTCGTTCGATTTATGATGTAAAATACCTGCAATATGTATGCATATGTTGAATCGATTTTCTGGCACGCCACGCTGTTTAACCAAGTATGCATTCATATCCAAATAAAACCTTCAAACGCTGTCCCCCACCATCATTAAGGAGTGAAGTTATGTCATTGCGCCGTATAGTTCCAGTATATCTATTAGCCTTCAGCACCCTGGCAACCGTCAGCACCACGGCCCTGGCGGATACTGTCGATATCAACCTGCGCGACAGCAGCGCCCAATTTCAATACATCTCATCACTGGGTCGCGACCCACTCGGAAAAACCAAATTTCATGCCGGCGTCCTTTATGTCAATCGTCAAAACATGCTCGGCGACTTTGGTCTGGTGGTGCAGGATGAGCTGGGCGACAACGCACCCGGATTTTCTGTCGGTGTCGGCTTAAAAGGGCTGGTCGCCAGGGTAACCGGCAACAACAGCACCATCGTCAACAGTACTTCGGCACTGGCACTGGGCGGACTGGTCCGTTATTCCCCACCCGATATCAAGCGCCTGGGCGTAGTCGGGGAAGCGTACATGTCCCCGAATATCGTCACCTTTGGCGATGCCAACCGCTATATTGAAACCAACCTCAGGGTGGAATACGAAGTTATACCGCAGGCGGTTGCCTATATCGGGTACCGGAAAATCAAATTCGGCATCAACAACCGGCCCGATGCAATACTCGATGAGGGTGTCAATCTGGGCGTAAGGATTTCGTTCTAGACGGAAACCCTATTATCCGGCACCCACCGCGATCTTGAAGATCACCTTGCGGAGGTTGCCGGAACTGACCAGCGGTGCGTGCGCATCCTCCGGAAAGAAGATACAAAAATGTTCCGGAGGCACCGCAATCCACGTTGCCGGGATGTCACGAAAAAATCGGATATCCTTCTCCAAACTGTAATCCGCCACAGGCTGATGGCAATCCGTCAGTGCCTTCCAGCCCATCTCTTCCATTCCTTCCAGCACCAACTGAATATCGATGTAACGGCGATGACACTCCAGTGGTGCATCGGCGCGGGTCCGTCCCGGCAGGTGCTCGACAATGGCGAACAGATCGTCGCCGACGATGGGATAAGCCCCCGGCACCAGCGCGTTCAGATCGGTTTCGCGGATGTACTCGAAAGCACGAAATAACAGCGGATGAAGTGCAATATAACGACCGGCAGTGGCGAGGTTGGAAAAGATCATTTCGATATCCCCAGTCGTTTCCAGATTTCCAGCGCCGGCGCGGCATGGTTGAGCGTGTAGAAGTGCAGGCCGGGCGCGCCACCGGCAAGCAGTTTTTCGCATAAATGTGTGACAACATCGAGACCGAATGCCTGTACCGCCCCGCTGTCGTCGCCAAAACCTTCGAGCGTCCTGCGCATCCAGCGCGGGATCTCGGCACCGCAGGCGTCGGAGAAACGCGCCAGTTGCGCGAACTTCACGATGGGCATGATGCCCGGCACGATCGGTACGGTAACACCCGACTTGCTGCACGCTTCGACAAAGCGGAAGTAGGCCTCGGCATTGTAGAAATACTGGGTGATCGCCGAATCCGCACCGGCTTCGACCTTGCGCTTGAAATTGAGGAGGTCGTCCTGCGCGGACCTGGCCTGCGGGTGAAATTCCGGATAGGCCGCCACCTCGATGTGAAAATGATCGCCGGTCTGTGCGCGGATGAACGACACCAGTTCGTTGGCGTAGTGAAACTCGCCGATGCTGCCCATGCCTGAAGGCAGGTCACCGCGCAGCGCAACGATGCGCCTGATGCCCATGTCTTTGTAGGTGTTCAGCATCGCACGGACATTCTCGCGCGTGGAACCGACGCAGGACAAGTGCGGAGCTGCGTTATAACCCTCGCCCTTGATCTGCCGTATGGTTTCCAGCGTGCGGTCTTGTGTCGAACCGCCCGCGCCAAAGGTGACGGAAAAAAATTCCGGCTTGAGCGGCGCGAGTTGGTTGCGCACGGCCGCGAGCTTGACCACGCCCTCCGGCGTTTGCGGGGGGAAAAATTCAAAACTGAAAAGCTGCCTGCTCATAAAAACCTCATTCCGCTCTCATTTCCCACAGGGCTCATTTGCCATATGGCTCATTTATTATTTGGCCTGATCAACTGTGCAGCAGCCGACGACAGCGCCCAGGAAAAAATACTGTACAGCACCGCACCCAATACGCCATGCCAGAAACTGTCCACGACAAATCCGCGCAGCAAGGAACCAACCAGCCAGAACAGTGCGCCGTTGATGACGAAGATGAACAACCCCAGTGTAATCAACGTCACCGGGAGGGTGAGCAACAGCAGCATGGGGCGTATCAGGGTGTTGACCAGCCCCAGGAAAAAAGCCGCTATCAGTGCCGCGCCGAAACCGTCCACATGAATGCCCGACACGTAATTCGCCACGGCAAGTAGCGCGAGTCCATTGAGTAACCAGATCAACAATAACTGCAATTGCATATTCATTATTTCCCTCCTTTGAGGGGCTTGGCCGCTTTTGCACGCAATGCGGACTCATAAGCCAACCGGCACCATTCGGTCATCTCGCCCGCCGAGTCAAGACTGGCAGTCGGGGCCGACCAGTATGACAACTGCACGGTTTTGTTGTGCTTCTGAAAAACAAACGGGTGGCTACCCGCCCGTTCGAGTCGGGCCAGATTATCTGCGTCGGTCTTCAGGAACAATTCGTCCTCGACGATCAACGCAAACATCAGACCTTCCCGATACAGACCATACCCCCCGAACATCTTGCGCACAGACACGGTTGCCCAAGCCTTCATCAGCTCAACCACATAATCGACAAATTCATTTTTGGAAGTGGTCATTTTTATGCGGCTTCAAAACAGCGAAGCAATCAATAACGGTAGTGATCGGCCTTGTACGGACCTTCCTTGGGCACGCTGATGTAAGCAGCCTGCTGGTCGGTCAACGTGCTCAGTTGCGCGTTCAGTGTAGTCAATTGCAGACGCGCGACCTTCTCGTCCAGATGCTTGGGCAATGTATACACACCTACCGGATAGTCCTTGTTGCGGGTGAATAGTTCAATCTGCGCGATGGTCTGGTTGGCGAACGAGGACGACATCACGTAGGACGGATGACCTGTGCCGCAACCCAGATTCACCAGACGACCCTCGGCCAGCAGCAGGATACGTTTTTCTGGTTTGCCGCTTTCGGCAGGGAATATCACGTGATCGACTTGCGGCTTGATGTTGTCCCACTGGTATTGCTTGAGCGAGGCAACATCGATTTCATTGTCGAAGTGACCGATGTTGCACACGATGGCCTGATTCTTCATCTTCTTCATGTGCTCGTGGTTGATGACATGATAGTTGCCGGTGCAGGTGACGAAGATGTCACCGTGTTCGCAGGCGTAATCCATGGTCACGACGCGATAACCTTCCATCGCCGCCTGCAGCGCGCAGATCGGGTCGATCTCGGTCACCCACACCTGCGCCGACAGCGCACGCAACGCCTGCGCAGAGCCTTTGCCCACATCGCCATAACCGGCGACCACGGCGATCTTGCCGGCCACCATTACGTCGGTCGCGCGTTTGATCGCATCCACCAGAGATTCGCGGCAACCGTACAGGTTGTCGAACTTGGATTTGGTGACCGAGTCATTCACGTTGATGGCCGGGAATTTCAGTTCGCCGCGTTCGTGCATCTGGTACAAACGATGCACGCCGGTGGTGGTTTCTTCGGTGACGCCCTTGATCGCGGCAAGACGCGTGGAATACCAGGTCTTGTCTGTTGCCAGTTTGGCCTTGATCGAAGCGAACAAACAGGTCTCTTCTTCCGAACCGGGATTGTTCAACAGGGACACGTCTTTTTCGGCGCGCGCGCCCAGATGCAGCAGCAGTGTCGCGTCGCCGCCATCGTCCAGGATCATGTTGGAGAATATTTTTTCGCCTCCGGGACCGCCCGCCCATTCAAAGATGCGGTGTGTGTAGTCCCAGTATTCGGTCAGCGTTTCACCCTTGTAGGCGAACACCGGCACGCCGGTCGCAACGATGGCGGCGGCGGCATGATCCTGGGTCGAATAGATGTTGCACGAGGCCCAGCGCACTTCTGCCCCCAATGCAGTCAGTGTCTCTATTAGCACGCCGGTCTGGATGGTCATGTGCAGCGAGCCGGTGATGCGCGCACCGCGCAATGGCTGGGTGGCGGAAAACTCCTTGCGGATCGCCATCAGGCCGGGCATTTCAATTTCGGCAATGGCGAGTTCCTTGCGTCCCCATGCAGCCAGGGACATATCGGCGATTTTATAATCGGTGAATTTTTTTGCAGTTGCGTTCATGCGTAGCTCCATTCATAAGTGGTTAATGAATGGGTGCGGTTGCATCGTTGAACCACTTGCTCCGAGCCTGACGGGGGACTTTATCAGCCCCGCTGCAGCACCCCTCGGAGGGTGGTGTATCCGGGGACTTCAAAAACCCAGACTTGATCCCAACTGCTGTGTTGTGAAAAAATTTTCTTGCTTGCATATGTTCAATATGCGACGCAGCGAAAATTTTTCCACGCCTTGCATTTGGGCGAACTCTGTTTTTTGAGGCCCTTTGATTAATTATTTTCCGGCGTCCTCGCGCAGCGCCAGAGCGCGATCGGTGGCTTCCCAGGTGAAGCCCGGCTCTTCGCGTCCGAAGTGCCCATAGGCTGCCGTGTTTTCATAGATCGGGCGCAACAGGTCGAGCATCTGCACGATACCTTTGGGACGCAAATCGAAGTGGCGCAACACCAGTTCAGTCATCTTTTCATTGGATATCTTGCCGGTCCCATAGGTGTCCACCATGATGCTGGTCGGTTTGGCGACGCCGATCGCGTAGGATATCTGCACCAGACACTTGGTCGCCAAACCGGCAGCGACAATATTTTTCGCGACATAGCGGCTGGCATACGCGGCGGAACGATCCACCTTGGACGGATCCTTGCCGGAGAACGCACCACCGCCGTGCGGCGCTGCGCCGCCGTATGTGTCGACGATGATCTTGCGTCCGGTCAGTCCGCAATCACCCTGGGGTCCGCCAATGACAAAACGTCCGGTCGGGTTGACCAGAAAATTGATATTGCCCTTGATCAGTTCCTTGGGCAGCATCGGCTTGATGATCTCTTCAATCGCGGCTTCGCGTATTTGTTCGAGTGTCATTTCCGGCGCGTGCTGGGTGGAAAGCACCACGGTATCGATGGAGTGCGGCTTGCCGTCCAGATAGCGGATCGTCACCTGCGATTTGGCATCCGGGCGCAGCCACGGCAAACGGCCGTCATGGCGCAACTCTGCCTGGCGCTCCACCACACGGTGCGCCAGATAAATCGCCAGCGGCATCAAGGTCGGGGTTTCATCGCAGGCATAGCCGAACATCAGGCCCTGGTCGCCGGCGCCCTGATTCAGGTAATCATCGGAGGCACGGTCCACACCCTGTGCGATATCCGGACTTTGTTTGTCGTAGGCCACCAGCACAGCGCAACCCTTGTAGTCGATACCGTACTCGGTGTTGTCGTAGCCGATGCGCTTGATGGTATTGCGCGCCACGGTGATGTAGTCCACATTCGCGGTCGTCGTGATCTCACCCGCCAAAACCACCAGTCCGGTATTGGTCAAAGTTTCGGCCGCGACACGCGCATACGGGTCTTGCGCTAGAATAGCGTCCAGAATGGCATCGGAAATCTGATCCGAGACTTTGTCGGGATGGCCTTCGGATACGGATTCGGATGTAAACAGGAAATCACTCATGGTTCTTCACTCAATCAAGTAAAAATTTTAAGGCGCGCATTGTATCAAATAGTTCGCCCGACCGCTGATGACCTCTTTCCTGTTCAAACTGATCTTTAGACTACTTGCCAGCTTGCCGCTAGCTTGGCTGCACGGCCTGGGCACGTTGCTCGGCCGCATTACCTTCGCCACATCCAAAGAATATGCCACGCGCACCCGTGAAAACCTGCGTCGGTCGAATTTGGCCGGCAATGAAACCGACTATGCCAACTTGCTGGCCCAGACCATAGACGAGGCCGGCAAGGGTATGGTCGAGTTGCCCTGGGTATGGCTCAGGCCGTTCGAACAGGTCTGTGCAACAGTGCAGCGCTGTCAGGGCTGGGAATATGTGGAAGCGGCACATGCACGGGGCAAGGGAATTATTTTCCTGACGCCGCACTGGGGCTGCTTCGAGATCACCAGTCTGTATATTGCACAACACCTGACGCTGACCAACCTGTACAGTTCGCCGAAGCAGGACTGGCTGGAACCGCTGATGCGCCGCGGTCGCGAGCGCGGTAAGGCACACCTGGCGACCGCGGACCTCAGCGGCGTGCGCCTGCTTTTCAAGGCGCTGAAACGCGGCGAGGCGATCGGCCTGCTGCCCGACCAGGTGCCCAGCCAGGGCGAAGGCGAGTGGGTGGATTTCTTTTCCCGCCCGGCCTACACCATGACATTGAGCGGTCGACTGGCCCAGAGCAGCGGCGCAACAATGCTGCTGGTTTATGCTGAAAGACTGCCGCACGGAAAGGGATACAACCTGAATTTTGAGCAGCTTCCTTTGGATTTTACAAAATCCGTCCCACAGCAAATCAACACTGCCCTGGAACGGGTGATTGCGATCTCCCCGGCACAGTATCTGTGGAGTTATAACCGTTACAAAGTTCCGCCCGGCGTAGCGCCACCCTCACCCGGGGAACAGACATGTTAGCCAGGCTGGGCGTGTTCATTTTATGGCTGATGCATTTCCTGCCGTTCCGCGTGCTGGTGTGGATCGGTACCACCCTGGGTTCCATGATCTATCCGATCGCGGCAGAACGCCGCAAGGTGGGTACCATCAATTTGAAATTATGTTTTCCGGACATGAGTGAAGCGGCCCGGGAAAAGTTGCTGCGCGAGCACTTCCGGATGTTCGCCCGCGGCCTGATCGAGCGTTGCATTCTGTGGTGGTCCAGCGCGGAATACATCAGCAGCCTGATCCGCGTCGAGGGCGTCGAACATTTCGAAGCCATACAGGGCAAACCCGCCATCCTGCTCACGCCGCACTTTGTCGGCATGGATGCCGGTGGACAGTGGATCGCCCAGCATACCGACACGGTGTGCATGTACGCGAACCAGAAGAATGTCTACCTCACCGAATTGTTGCTGGAGAAACGTGCCCGATTCCGCAACCAGCATCTGTATTCGCGCCAGCAGGGACTGCGCCCCATCCTCAAGGGCATGCGCGCAGGCATGCCGTTCGTCTATCCGCCCGACCAGGACCAGGGCATCAAGGACGGCGCTTTCATCCCGTTCTTCGGCGTGCCCGCCGCAACCATGACCTCGGTGCCGCGCATCGCGAAGATGGCCGGCGCAAAAGTTGTTCCCAGCATCACCCGCCTGCTGCCGGGAGGCGCGGGCTATGTGCTGACCTTCTATCCGGCCTGGGAGAATTACCCGAGCGGGGATGACATCGCCGATACACGGCGCATGAACGAATTCATCGAGCAGCGCATACTGGAAATGCCGGAGCAATATTTCTGGCTGCATAAACGCTTCAAAACCAGACCGCCGGGCGAGGAAAGGGAAGGCTTTTACAAATGAAATATCACGACCTGCGGGATTTCATCGCGCAACTGGAAAAAATCGGCGAACTGAAACGCGTAACCACAGCAGTTTCGCCAAACCTGGAAATGACCGAGATCTGCGACCGCGTGTTGCGCGCACAGGGTCCGGCCATCCTGTTCGAGAATGTCGTCGGGCACAAGCTACCCGTCCTGGCGAACCTGTTCGGCACGCCGCGCCGCGTGGCATTGGGCATGGGCGAAGAATCCACGGCAGCGCTGCGCGAGGTGGGCAAGCTGCTCGCCTATCTCAAGGAACCCGAACCACCCAAAGGGCTGAAGGATGCCTGGGAAAAATGGCCGGTGCTGAAACAGGTGCTGACCATGTCACCCAAAATATTGTCCAGGGCACCCTGTCAGGACGTGGTCTGGGAAGGAGCGGATGTGGACCTGGGCAAGCTGCCTGTCCAGACCTGCTGGCCCGGCGATGTAGCCCCGCTGATCACCTGGGGTCTGGTCGTCACGCGCGGACCGAACAAGCCGCGCCAGAATCTCGGTATCTACCGCCAGCAGGTGATCGCGCCTAACAAGGTCATCATGCGCTGGCTGGCACAACGCGGCGGTGCACTGGATTTCCAGGACTGGCGCAAGACCCATCCCGGTGTGCCGTTCCCGATCGCAGTGGTGATCGGTGCCGATCCGGCCACGATACTCGGCGCGGTCACGCCGGTGCCGGACAGCCTGTCGGAATACCAGTTTGCCGGATTGTTGCGCGGCAGCAAGACCGAACTGGTGAAATGCCTGGGCAGCGACTTGCAGGTGCCGGCCAGTGCCGAGATCGTGCTGGAAGGGGTGATCCATCCGGACGAGATGGCGCTGGAAGGTCCGTTCGGCGACCACACCGGCTACTACAACGAGCAGGATAAATTCCCGGTATTCACCATCGAGCGCATCACCATGCGGCGCGACCCGATCTACCATTCCACCTACACCGGCAAACCGCCGGACGAACCGGCGATGCTGGGCGTCGCATTGAACGAGGTGTTCGTGCCGCTGCTACAGAAACAGTTTCCCGAGATCGCAGATTTTTATTTGCCGCCCGAAGGATGCAGCTATCGCATGGCGGTGGTCAGTATCAAAAAACAGTATGCCGGGCACGCCAAGCGCGTGATGTTCGGTATCTGGAGTTTCCTGCGCCAGTTCATGTACACCAAGTTCATCGTCGTGGTGGACGACGATATCGACGTGCGCGACTGGAAAGAGGTGATCTGGGCAATTACCACGCGCGTCGATCCGGTGCGCGATACGCTGCTGGTGGACAACACGCCGATCGATTACCTGGATTTCGCCAGCCCGGTGTCGGGACTGGGCGGCAAGATGGGGCTGGATGCAACCAACAAATGGCCGGGGGAAACAAAGCGCGAATGGGGCACACCGATCGTAATGGACGCGGCAGTTAAGGCAAAGGTGGACTCAATGTGGAGTGAACTGGGCCTGTAGTCATCTAAAAAACAGGGGCGGTTGCCGGTATTGAATTGATTCAGAATCCGTACCCCAACCCGATCCTGACTGTGGTGTAATTGGTTTTGCTGTCAGGCTCCCACGCCACATAGCCACTTCCGACAGAATATACGTTGCTGATACCATAACTGAAACCCGTATAGTCAACGCCGATGGTTCCGTGCAGATTTTGCGCAAACAGATAATCTGCACCGGCGCCTATTCTGTATAGCGCAGAGTTCCCGAGTGCCCCGGAGAATCCGCCACCCCCGGCACCGGACGTGGGATTGACTGTTATGTACGATGCGTATGTCTTGCCCAGCATCACATTCGCCGAGAGTACCAGTCCGCCGACAGGCGAATACTGGCCCAACGCACCGATCCCGTAATAATTGTGCGTATACAGTTCGCCCGTATTCACGCCCCTGTTCCATTCGTGGTGGCCAAATTCCGCGTAGGGGGTCAGCATGAATGAGTTCCGAAACCTGTAGCCTGTGCCGTAACGGGCGCTGTAATTCGTCAGGGTTGCGCCGGAAGTTCCTACTACCGAACCATACGGTGTCGGGGGTGAAAGATACCCGCCCACATATTCGGTGTAGCCGCTGGCCTGGTCGTACTCGGCTTCGATATAGTCGTTGCCCAGCCACCAATCCTTCATTGCGGATATCGACACGGCAGAACCGGGTACAGGGCCCCGTTCAGTGTCCAGTATTCCGGTCCGCGAACCAAGTATTCCGTTTCCTGTTTCGGTGTAATCGACATTCGTCGATATGAGCTGGAAGCCGAGCTGGTTGTTGGATACCTTGATATCGGATGTGCCCGCAAATGCCGCCGAGATGCCTGACAAACCGGCGACAACCATTACCACCAATGTCACTTTTTTCACGATGCTTCTCCAAGTGTGATATGCATATCATTCTAAATCTGTATCCGCGTAACCAAAGTTGATTGTGCAAATGGCAAGCCTGATGGTAAACACCGGTAATTTTGTTTCGGCGACAAGCCGGAGTATTTCCGGCTTGCTGTACGCTATTTAAAGCTTGTACACGCCTGCTTAAAATTTCATGATCGCGCCTATCGTCAGACCGCCATAGTTGTTGTAACTCAAGTCGGCCGACACCTGCGGCGTGACGGCATATCGCGCACCGGCAGTAAGGTACAACCCGCCGGAATCAGCCGACCTTGCAAAGGTTGCATTGGGGCCGCTCAGGGTCGAATTCAGGGTGATCAAGCCCAGTCCTGCATAAGGCCTGATCTTGCTGTTCGTCTTGATTACCGGACCGAAATCATAGATCGCGGCCGCGCCGAGTGCGTTGTAGCTGTATTGATAGGTGCCCGCGGGGTAGGCGTAGGACTGCGAATAATTCTTCCAGAACACCTGGATTGATACGGGTGCCCGGTTGGTCAACAAGGATGAAACATCGAATTCCCCCTGTATCCCGACCACCCCGTTCAGGTCCAGACCATAGGTGATCCCGAGACTGTTTTTACCGTCCGCCGCAACAGCAGGGGTGGCAATAAATGCGAACAGCAACGCAACAATAATTTTATTCATGACGTGAAGTTCCTTTCAGGTTGATAGTGAAATGTCTTGCTGGATTCGTGCCATAAACACCGGCAAATTAAAATGTATCGGGCGTTTGTGAACCGGTACGCTCAAACTCATCCGGCATCCTTTTGCAGCCATTCGATCAGCGCATTTTGCGCGGGCTCGGCCAATGCGGCATTGCCGTTATTGACGATGAACACCACGACCCACTGCCTGCCGTCGTGCGCCCGGACATAGCCCGCGATCGATTTCACGCCATCCAGTGTGCCGGTCTTGAGGTGCGCATATCCCGTCATATCGCTATCCCTGAAACGCTTTTTCACCGTACCGTCCACACCCAGTATCGGCAGCGAGGCTTCCAGTTCGGCGTGGAACGGGCTGCTCATGGCCCGTTGCAACAACTCGGCGATGTGTCGTGCGCTGATGCGTGCCGTGCGTGACAAGCCTGCACCGTTTTCAACCACCAGTTCCGGAAAATTTAAATGTTGCGTCGCCAGCCACTGTTGCGTCACCGCAATGCTGCGCGCGATACTGGCTGCGGGAGGGTCGACGCCTGCGCCAAGACCGTCCGGAGGCGAAGCTGACGGCGATGCGATTGCTAGTTCAGAACCCACTGCGTCCCCGCCCTCCTGCCTTGCCTGAAGCGATTCTTCGCTGAAAGCCTGGGGGACTGAAAATTTGTCACGGCTGTTTTTGTTGTCGGCAGTCAATACGCTGCCCACGTTGCCGTTTTCCTGGCCGACCATTCCCAGAGTCAGAAACAATTGCCGCGCCATCGTGTTATTGCTGAACTTGTTGATGTCGCGTATCACTTCAGCCAATGGCGGTGAAACATAGCGGGCGAAGGGAGCCTCGCCGGCAGGTGCAATCCCTTCTCGCCATCCGCCCTGTACTGTCCCGCCGAGTTCCTTCCACAACGCGCCGAACACCGCAAAGAAGTATTCATTTTGCGGCAGCAGCGAAAAATAATCGTCTGTCTCTCCGCAGCCGGCCGGGATTTTCCCTTCCAGCACGATGTTGTGACCCTCCAGATGCGCCTTGTAGTCACCCCTGCCGCCGCAATGCAGTCGCGTTGAGGCGGTGACTCGATTGACCACGGTATAGCCGGCCAGGTCGGGTTCCAGCAGCGCCGTGGTTGCATGGCCGTCGGGGATCAGTTGCAGGTGCAGCGCATTGAAGTTGAGCAGCAGCGCGTCGGGGCCGACGTTGTAGGCACGAGTGGGATCATGGTCGAATTGCCCCGGATCCTGTTTGAGCGCGCTGAAAAAACTATGGTCCAGCACAATGTCACCGCGTATCTCGCGAAGCCCGCGCTGGCGCAATTCGTGCAGCCACATCCAGAATTGCTCAACCGTCAGCTTCGGGTCGCCATAACCCTTGAACACCAGATCGCCCTGCAACACCCCGTTTTCCAGTTTGCCGTCGAGATATGCCTCGGTCTTCCAGCGATACGCGGGGCCCAGCGTCTCGAGCGAGGCGATCGTGGTGAGCAGCTTCATCGTGGACGCCGGGTTGATCGCCCGATCGGCATTCAGACTGACCAGAGGCTCGGGGGCGCCCGTCTGCTGCACCACGACACTGACGCTGGACAGCGGGATATGCGCGTGCTTGAGAGCCGCGCTGACCGACTCCGGCAAGGTGGATGCAACAGCCGGTGCCGTGACCAGGCACAGCAGGGACAACATGAACAAAAAATTTCGCATGGTAATTAACTCAATTCGCCGACGATGTGCAAGGTACGGTTGACCAGCCAGTCCATCTCCGATTCGTCAATTATATACGGCGGCATGAAATAAATCGTGTTGCCGACCGGGCGCAACAGCAGTTCTTTTTCGAGCGCAAGCGCGAAACAGCGCCGGGAAAAATCGCGATGCGGCGTTTCCACCTCGAAGGCCCAGATCATGCCGGTATTGCGCCAGTTGCGCACCGCGCGGTGTTCACGCAAAGGTGCCGCTATCCCGTTCAGATATGCCGCCTTGCCACGATTCACGGCGAGCACATCATCCTTGGCAAATATATCCAGGGTGGCCAGCGCCGCGCGGCAGGCCAGCGGATTGCCGGTATATGAATGCGAATGCAGGAATCCGCTGGACATTTCGTCGCCATAAAATGCCCGGTAAATTTCGTCGCTCGTCATCACCACCGACAGCGGCAGATACCCGCCGGTGATGCCTTTCGACAGACACAGGAAATCCGGAGTAATCCCCTTGCCCCCTTCTGATGTCGTTGAAGGTGAAGTCGTCGAATCGTTTTGCGCCGGCGCCTGCTCGCAGGCGAACATCGTCCCGGTTCGCCCCATACCCACGGCAATTTCGTCCGCGATCAAATGCACTCCGTATTGCGTACAAAGCTGCCGCGCACGCCGCAAATAGACCGGGTGATACATCGCCATGCCTGCCGCGCCCTGCACCAGCGGCTCGATGATGAAAGCGGCCAATTGCGCATGATGCTGCTGCAAATATTGCTCCAGCGCATCCGCGCAACGCAGTGCGTAATCTTCCGCACGCTCTCCCGCGGCGGCTTTGCGCCAGTCAGGACTGGGCACCGTGGCCTGCTGTCTAATCAGCGCGCCGTATGCGGTGCGGAACAGCGCAACGTCGGTCACCGACAAGGCACCCAGCGTTTCGCCGTGGTAGCTGTTTTCCAGGCTGATGAATTGCGCCTTGTCCGGCTTGCCGCTGTTGCGCCAGTAATGCGCGCTCATCTTGAGTGCGATTTCCGTGGCCGATGCGCCGTCGGAAGCATAGAAGCAATGTCCGAGGCCGGTGGGCGCCAGCTCCCTCAATCGTTCCGACAGTTGTACCACCGGTTCGTGGGTGAATCCCGCCAGCATCACGTGTTCCAGTGTTTCGAGTTGATCGCGCAACGCGGCATTGATGCGCGGATTGCTATGCCCGAACAGGTTCACCCACCAGGAACTGACCGCGTCCAGGTAGCGTTTTTTGTCGTAGTCATACAGCCAGGCCCCGCTACCGCGCGCGATGGGCATCAACGGAAAATGTTCATAGTGTTTCATCTGCGAACAGGGGTGCCACACCGCCGAGAGGCTGCGGGCAAGGAGATCGGTATTGCTTTGCGGATGATTCGTCATGCGTGGAATCATAGCGTTTTTTGCCGCTTGCGCGCAGCGCAAAGTTTGGCTAGCCTGTGATCGTCCCTCTTTCCAGACGGTAGTCAAAGTGCATATTCTCATCACCGGCGGCACGGGTTTGATCGGGCGGCAGCTTTGCACGGCGCTGCTGGCGGACGGGTATGAATTGACGGTGCTGAGCCGCAATCCGGATACTGTTCCGGCAAAATGCGGCGCCGGTGTGCGGGCAATGACCAGCCTTGACGATTGGCAGCCCGAGCGGAGTTTTGATGCAGTCATCAATCTGGCCGGGGAACCGATCGTCAATGCACGTTGGACCGGGCAGCGCAAACAGGTGCTATGGGACAGCCGGATTACCCTGACAGAAAAACTGGTACAACGCATCGCCGCTGCACAACGCAAACCCGGGGTATTGTTGAGCGGCTCGGCAGTGGGTTACTACGGTGATCGGGGTGACGCAGCGCTGGACGAAACGACCGGGCCCGGTGAAGATTTCCCTGCCCGATTATGCAATGCCTGGGAAGCGGCCGCGCTCGCCGCGGAAGCCTCGGGTGTGCGCGTATGCCTGCTGCGCACCGGCCTGGTGTTGAGCCGCCAGGGCGGGCTGCTGGGACGCATGCGGCTCCCTTTCAGCCTGGGTCTGGGCGCGCGTCTGGGTGACGGGAGGCAATGGATGAGCTGGGTACATATCGACGATTATGTGGCGACACTGCTCGGTTTGTTGCGCAATGATCATGCCAGCGGGCCATACAATATGACTGCCCCGCATCCTGTAACCAACCGGGAATTCACCGCGACTCTGGCGAAGGTACTGCATCGCCCCGCCCCGTTCATCATGCCGGCCCTGTTTCTGAAAATGGTCATGGGAGAACGCGCCTGCCTGCTGCTGGAAGGGCAAAAAGTGTTGCCGCGGAAAATCGAATCAGTGGGTTATCGCTTTGCCTTTGCAAAACTTGCGGAAGCATTGAAGGACTTGCTGGGCAAGTAGTTTTGGCGGCTTATTCCCTTACCGCGGCGCTTGCTTTGCTTTCAGTATCTCGGCGTTTGTGGCATCCTTCGCAATCTACATGTTGTTACACAGAATATATACCGTCCCTTTGCTAACCACCGGGGGCGGCCGGAGAAAGGCAGTAATGAAACGAGTTGATGATTTCCGCTTGCGGTTTGGCAAACGCGAGCTGGTGCCGATTATAATCGGCGGTATGGGCGTGGACATTTCCAGTCGTGAACTGGCTTGGGAAGCCGCCCGGCTGGGCGGGATTGGGCATATTTCCGACGCGATGTTGCCCACCGTTACGGATCGTCTCGACAAGACCAAATTCGTCAGCCACAAGCAAAAGCAATACAAGCTCAACGTCAAGGAAACCAACAAGGCGATCGTGCAATTCGATCTGGCCCAGGTGGCCGAATCGACCCGATTACACGTCGGCAAGACCATGGATGCCAAACGCGGCGACGGCATGATTTTCGTTAACTGCATGGAAAAACTGACCATGAATGCACCGCGCGAAACCTTGCGCGTGCGCCTGTGTGGGGCACTTGATGCAGGAATCGACGGCATCACGCTGAGCGCCGGATTGCATCTCGGATCGTTCGCATTAATGCAAGACAACCCGCGTTTTCGCGATGCCAAGCTGGGCATCATCGTCTCCTCGTTGCGCGCCCTGCAACTGTTCATGCGCAAGACGTCCAGACTCAATCGCCTGCCCGATTACATCGTGGTGGAAGGTCCGCTGGCAGGCGGGCATCTGGGCTTTGGCATGGATTGGGCGCAATATGATCTGCACACCATCGTGGCGGAGATTGTTGCCCACCTGAAAGCCGAGCAACTGGATATACCCGTGGTTGCCGCAGGCGGAGTTTTTACCGGCAGCGATGCGGTCGGATTCCTGGAAAATGGCTGCGCTGCGGTACAGGTGGCGACCCGCTTCACCGTTGCCGAGGAGTGCGGCATCCCGGAAAAAATCCAGCAGGAATATTTCAAGGCTGACGAGGACGATATTGAGGTCAACATGATCTCCCCGACCGGCTATCCGATGCGCATGATAAAGAGCTGCCCGGCGATTGGCGACGGCATACGCCCCAATTGCGAAGCGTTCGGTTACCTGCTCGATGCCAACGGCCATTGTGACTACATCGATGCCTACAACCGCGAAGTGGCACTGCATCCCGACGCGAAGAAGATTTCCGTCAAGGACAAGACCTGCTTGTGCACTCAAATGCGCAATTACGATTGCTGGACCTGCGGCCATTACACCTACCGCCTCAAGGATACGACGCACCGCAATGCCGATGGCTCTTATCAAATCCTGTCTACTGAACACATATTCAAAGACTATCAGTTCAGCACTGACAACAAGGTCGCCCTCCCCCCGCAAAAATAAACCTCCTCCCCGCCCTTGAAATCGGGCGGGGTCGCCCCTATTGTTGGCACTCGAGCATGGAGAGTGCTAGACTCCGTATTCGCAATTTTTTAACCCCTTGTTTTAGGAGATATTAGTATGAAAGTTCGTCCTTTGAGCGATCGCGTAATCGTTAAACGCATGGAAGAAGAGCGCAAAACCGCCTCCGGGATCGTGATTCCCGATGCCGCAACTGAAAAGCCGGATCAAGGCGAAATCATCGCTGTTGGCAAAGGCAAAGTCGGCGACGACGGCAAATTGCAGGCTATGAGCGTCAAGGTCGGTGACCGTGTTCTGTTCGGGAAATATGCAGGCCAGGCCTTCAAAATGGACGGCCAGGAATACATGACGATGCGTGAAGATGACATCATCGGTGTGGTTGAAGCCTAATCCAAGCTCAAATCTTCGGTGATACTGCGTTGGCATCCTCGCTCGTTCCCAAGTTGTGCTTTTGGCACTATCTTTGTCACGAGTTCGTTACCACCTTGCCTCACCTTAGCTTTGAACTTGCAAAATATTTTAGATTATCAGGAGAATAAATCATGGCAGCAAAAGACGTAAAATTCCACGACGCAGCTCGTGCAAAAATGGTAGTCGGCGTGAACATTCTGGCCGATGCGGTCAAAGTGACCCTGGGGCCCAAAGGCCGCAATGTGGTACTGGATCGCTCCTACGGCGCACCCACCATCACCAAGGACGGTGTCTCCGTCGCCAAGGAAATCGAACTGAAAGACAAGTTCGAGAACATGGGCGCACAAATGGTCAAGGAAGTCGCTTCCAAGACCTCCGATGTGGCCGGTGACGGCACCACGACCGCGACCGTGCTGGCACAATCCATTGTTCAGGAAGGCATGAAGTTTGTTGCCGCCGGCATGAATCCGATGGATCTGAAGCGCGGCATTGACCAGGCGGTCATTGCAGCCGTTGCAGAACTGAAGAAGATTTCCAAGCCTTGCACCACCAGCAAGGAAATCGCCCAGGTGGGCAGCATCTCCGCAAACTCCGACACCGTGATCGGCGAGAAAATCGCTGCAGCCATGGAAAAGGTCGGCAAGGAAGGCGTGATTACAATTGAAGACGGCCAGGGCCTGGAAGATGAGCTGGATATCGTTGAAGGTATGCAGTTTGATCGCGGCTATCTGTCGCCCTACTTCATCAACAACCAGGATCGTCAGGTTGCCTTGATGGATAACCCTTACATCCTGTTGCACGACAAAAAAGTTTCCAACATCCGTGACCTGCTCCCGGTATTGGAACAGGTTGCCAAAGCCGGCCGTTCGCTGTTGATCATCGCTGAAGACGTGGATGGTGAAGCGCTGGCAACGCTGGTTGTGAACAATATTCGCGGCATTCTGAAAACGGTTGCCGTAAAAGCTCCCGGATTCGGCGATCGTCGCAAATCCATGCTGGAAGATATCGCCATCCTGACCGGCGGCACCGTGATTGCAGAAGAAGTCGGCCTGACTCTGGAAAAAGCCACCCTGGAAGAATTGGGTCAAGCCAAGCGTATCGAAGTCGGCAAGGACAACACCATCATCATAGACGGTGCAGGCAAGGAAGACGCGATCAAGGGTCGCATCAGCCAGATCAACAAACAAGCCGAAGAATCCACCAGCGATTATGACAAGGAAAAACTGCAGGAGCGTAAAGCCAAGCTGGCTGGCGGTGTTGCAGTGATCAAAGTCGGCGCGGCTACCGAAGTGGAAATGAAAGAGAAGAAAGCACGTGTTGAAGACGCATTGCATGCAACCCGTGCCGCAGTTGAAGAAGGCATTGTTCCAGGCGGCGGCGTGGCATTGCTGCGTGCCAAGGTAGCGGTTGGCAAGCTCAAGGGCGACAACCATGACCAGGACGCAGGCATCACCATCGTGTTGCGTGCCATGGAAGCACCGTTGCGCGCGATCATCTCCAACGCAGGCGACGAGCCTTCGGTAGTGGTGAACAAAGTGCTGGAAGGCAAGGGTAGCTTCGGCTACAACGCCGCTTCCAGCGAATACGGCGACATGTTGGCCATGGGTGTAGTTGACCCGACCAAGGTAACCCGCGTCGCATTGCAAAACGCGGCCTCTATCGCCGGCTTGATGCTGACCACTGCTTGTATGGTGGCTGAAATGCCGGAAGACAAGCCGGCCGCAGGCGGTATGGGCGGCGGCGACATGGGTGGTATGGGCGGCATGGGCGGCATGATGTAAAAAATAGCGAATAAATCTACTGCGCGTACCGGCATCGAAGTCGCCTGGTGCTCGGCATCCTCGTGTACCTTGCGTACACTCCGGTGCCTGTGCTTCGGGCTCCCCCAATGTCGGCTCGCTCGCTACGATTTCTGTCGCTATTTTGGAAATTGTTATTCGTTCAGACAAACCCCGCTTCGGCGGGGTTTGTTATTTGGCGCGGTATCGGTATAATGCGCGGCTTCCTGATTCGCCAGAAATTCTTGGTAAAACCGGATTGGTAGCAAATGGCCTGGTAGCTCAGTCGGTAGAGCAGAGGATTGAAAATCCTTGTGTCGGTGGTTCGATTCCGCCCCGGGCCACCAGATTTCGCGTGCGATAGCATGCAAAATCATTCAGGTAATTCTGATTGAGATTTCGCGTGCGATAGCATGCAAAATCATTCAGGTGGTTTCTGGTTAATTTATATTTAGGCTTGCAGAGTTGCAGGCCTTTTTAATGCTCTGCAATCCTTAGGTATCTTGAGAATTCGGGATGTTGCCTCAGCAGCGGACATCCTCTGAAGAATTAAGCCGTGAGCGATTATTCGTTAAATTGATTTATTTCCGGATCCACCGGGATTTTGATTAACTATCCGGCGTAATGTATAGGGAATAAGTGAATGACTCATACCATCACCAAATACCTTCAAACCAAACACCCACGGGCGATATTCATATTGTCCGTCATGATCATTGGTTTGGTCGGTGCAGTTGATTGCCTTACAGGGAATGAGCTTTCCTTTTCAATTTTCTACTTAATCCCAATTATTATTTCCGGCTGGTATTCAAACAGAATATATACCCTCATTGCATGTTTAATTTCATCAGCCACTTGGTTAATTGTTGATTATTGGTCGGGACATACTTATTCCATGGCCTGGATAATCTGGTGGAATGCCTCCGTCCGACTATGCGTTTTCCTGATTACTTTCTATCTGGTAACGCAACTAAAGACTTATATGGAAAATGAGAGTTTGTTGGCACGCACCGATTCACTCACGGGACTCAATAACAGGCACGCCTTCAATGAATGGTTGGCATATCACATTCATTCGGCCCGTCGCTATCATCATCCATTAACTTTGGGGTACATTGATTTGGATGGTTTCAAACAAATTAACGACACCATGGGACACTCGACAGGTGACCGGGCGCTTCATGTCGTTGGCTCAGTCTTGCAATCATCGGTTAGGAACACTGATATTGTCGGCCGTCTTGGTGGTGACGAATTTGTCTTGCTCCTGCCTAACGTTGATCTTGACGGAGCCACTACTATATTCGAAAAGCTTCATCAACATCTTCTCGACGAAATGAAAATCAATTCATGGCCTATTGGATTTAGTATTGGAGTAGCGGTGTTCATTCGCCAGCCTAAAAATGAAGATGAAGCCCTGATGTTGGCAGATAAACTTATGTACAAGGTCAAGAATGGTTCGAAGAATAGTATTCAGTATCAGGTGGTCGCTGAATAAGTTCAACTTCACCATATTTCAGATCCACAAAATCTTGAGCTTTCCCGAATGGGCAAGGATGTCATTTTGCTCTATCAGATGAATAGGATGTTCAAATGGAACACTTGAATCAGTCGATTTTCCTATGGTTAAACGCAACGACCGGCGCCTCTGGCTTCTCAATCGATACAGCAGAGATTATTGCGTATGATCTGATCTGGATTGTGCCTATTGGCTTAATCATCGGTTGGCTACGTGGCTCGTCAGTCTTAAGACACTCCCTGATTGCCGCAACCCTATCTGGTTTATTGGGGTTGTTGATAAACCAATTGATCGGTCTGGCCTGGTACCACCCAAGACCCTTTGAGGCGGGGATCGGCCATACCCTGGTGCAACATGTCCAGGACAGTTCGTTTCCCAGTGACCACCTGACCCTGATTTGGTCGGTCGCATTCAGTTTTTTTATGCATAAGCAAGTTCGGTTACCCGGTTTGGCGCTGGCACTGATGGGGTTGCCGGTTGCGTGGGCACGTATTTATCTCGGCCTGCATTTCCCGTTGGATATGCTCGGGGCTGCAGTGGTAGCTTTGGGTAGTGCCTGGTTCATTCTGAGTCAAGAACATTACTTGATCTCGCCACTGGTACGCATACTGCTGATACCCTATCGCACGATGTTTGCCGGTTTAATACGCAAGGGTTGGGTCAATCGATGAACTATGCTCACAATGTTAAACGCGACCCAGCATCAGGATTTTGCCATCCACTTTAACGGACTAACCCTTTCGCCTACCCGGTCGCGTGTGTAGTGCCCGATCATCGTTCGCAATTATGTTCCATCAGTTTTGCACACGCCCCAAGTCTTCGCTGTTGGTCGGCTGGGGCCCAATGGAATAACAACAACACCGCTGTTCCGTTAAAGCCACTCCACCGATAACGCTTTCTGGCCAATCCTCGGCTAATGGCAAAGGTGCTTCGCTCCAGCACCGGGGCAATCTCTGTTTGTGTATGTCCCGCTTTTTTCAAGGCGTAAATCTGGTATCGTTCTTCTCGGGTAAGGTGTGTGTAGTTCATTATTGCAATTCCGATCTCCCGGTCAAAAGGCTTGGATGCTACCGCATCCTCCCCACCCGACCGGCGTTATTCAAAATTGCACTTCATCCTTGAATCCACCTTTGATATTGCGGACTGGGAAGCAAGTCTAAATATTTTAAAAGTATTTCGCCATGCGTACATTTATATTGTTAATCCTTACACTTCTTTCAGCTTCGTCATTTGCTGAAGACTTATTTGTCGTCGAAGGCTCTAAAATTGAGCGGCCAGACGAAGTCAAAATGTTTAACTTGTGCGTACCATTTGCAGTCACAGACTCTGAAGCGAATTTATTTTTTAAAAATGCAGTGCCAGTTTCCTACCAAAGCGAGGAATTAATAATCGGGCCATGCAGTGTGTTTGGCACAGTAAAGCGAGGGCCAATAACATCTCGCTGGGCTATTTATATTGGGGGTTCTGGTGTAATTTACGAAGCAGGAAAAGATCCACAGTGGTTCTATTGTGGCAAAAAATGTTGCGCCAAAGTTGGCAGGAAAGTCTGTGGATAAACACTCCAACCCTGCATTTAGACGGGGTGCGATAATGGATACTCCTTGCTTTTAGGTATGTATCATAATCGTGATATCAGCGGCATTTTCTGCATCGTACAGTTTTTTCCTTCCGCCCCTCGACGCAAGAGTACAAGAAAGTCCATATGCACAAAATTAAAGCCGATTTCCAGATCTTATGGATTATTTCAAAGTGTTGCGGCGTTAGTGTCGGGCATGTTTCATATTGATAACTCAGAGCGCACATTTTTTCTTTGAAACCTGAATCGGTAATTTATTCATGCAAACATTGTTAAACATCGTTATTACCTTTGTACTTATGTTTTGGCCCATTATGCTGATGATGTCGCCCATGATGTTTGATGCGCCCGGTTCACAGAATGACAAGGGCAATATTGCAATCTTGATGCTTGTCTTATGTTACCCGATATTCCTTTTTGTGCTGTTGTGGCTATTCGGTGGACGGTACTTTGGCGTTAGCGGACTCAAATTTGCTTTTATCAGTGCGGTGGTCATTGCAATCGCATTCTCGGTATTTGGTTACTTCGGCATAGCTTTTAACCTCTATAAGGGCATCTCCAATACGTCTTATTCCGTTGCAGACAATAAGGTATATTTCAATGGGAAGCCAATCAAAGACGCTGATAGCCAATCATTCAGAGCGCTCGATGACAAGCAAAATAATTTTGTTGCTTCAGACTATGCGTTGGACAAGCACTATTTATATTGCAACGGGAAGATAGTAGAAGGCGCAACTGCGG
>JBDTCC010000059.1:0-3392 GCA_039923775.1 Gallionella sp.
CCTTCTCCAGTGCCTGATAGATCGGCACGGTACCGATCGGCACCGGCGAATTGCGGATGATCCATTCGCGGGTCTCGTGGATGTTCTTGCCGGTGGACAGGTCCATCACCGTGTCACCGCCCCAGCGGATCGCCCAGGTCATCTTCTCCACTTCTTCCTGGATGCTCGACCCCAACGCAGAATTACCGATGTTGGCGTTGATCTTCACCAGGAAGTTGCGGCCGATGATCATCGGCTCCACTTCGGGATGGTTGATGTTGAGCGGGATGATCGCACGGCCGCAAGCCACTTCGCTGCGCACGAATTCAGGCGTAATCTGTTTGGGCAGATTGGCGCCGAAGCTCTCGCCGGGATGCTGTTTCAACATCATCTCGGAAAGCCCCTCGCGGCGCTGGTTCTCCCGTATCGCGATGTATTCCATTTCCGGTGTGATGATACCGGCGCGGGCATAGTGCATCTGTGTGACATTCTTGCCGGGTTTGGCACGGCGTGGGGCGCGGCGCAAATTGAAGCGCATCTCTGCCAGTTCTGGATCAGCCAGGCGCTGTTGCCCGTAATCGGAGGTGAGTTTGTCCAACTGCTCGGTGTCGTCGCGTTCGCTGATCCAGCCTTCGCGCAGTGCAGCCAGGCCGGAGCGGATGTCGATTTTCACCGCCGGGTCGGTATAAGGACCGGAGCAATCGTACACATAGATAGGTGGATTAACCTCGGCGCCCATGCTGGCGGGCGTTTCCGCCTGGGATATCTCGCGCATCGGCACCTGCAGATCGGAGCGGCTGCCCTGCACATAAACCTTGCGCGAATTCGGCAATGGCTTCACTGCGGCGGCATCAACGTGCGCGGCTTCGGCGCTGAATTTGGGTACAATGAATTTGGGATCGGCGTTCATGCGGTGCTCCTAATAATTCAGGAAGCATCGGGAAGATGCTTCCCTACGACGGCATTACCCGTACAGGTTCAAAGGGTGTGTCTCACTCCGCCCGTTTCATATCTCGGCGAAGACCCCTAGCGAGGCTCGCAAGGTAATGGAAAGAGCAGCGAAAAGCAAGCCAAACACGGCATCATTGAGCCACGCTGACTGGCTTGCTATACTGCCCCGCTGAATACACGATAATCACGGCTGTTTTGGGAGAGAGGGGAATGCTGGATATGGAACAGGCGCGCTTCAATATGATAGAGCAGCAAATTCGCCCTTGCGAAGTGCTGGAAGGGCGAATTCTGGAATTGCTCAAACACGTCCGCCGCGAGAATTTTGTGCCGACAGCCATGCGCGAATTGGCTTTCATGGATATGGAAATCCCGCTGGGTTATGGCGAGGCTATGTGGCAGCCCAAGCTGGAAGCACGCACCCTGCAGGAACTGCATCCTGGCCGCAGAGACAGGGTGCTGGAGGTCGGTACCGGCAGCGGCTATCTGACTGCCCTGCTCTCCATGTTGGCCGGACATGTCACTTCGGTCGAGATCGTCCCGGAATTGAACGCCATGGCAAAACAACATTTGCAGGCTTATCATCGCGACAATATCACGCTGGAAATCGGCGACGCCGCGCCGGGATGGGGTGGCGGCGCAAGTTACGACGTGATCGTGTTGACCGGTTCGACACCGGTGTTGCCGGCAACATTCCAGAACAGCCTGAATGTGGGTGGCCGGTTGTTCGCTATTGTCGGCGATGCGCCGGTGATGGAAGCCAAGTTGATCACCCGGGTTGCGCAAGACACCTACGAAACCGTCAACATCATGGAAACCTGCGCCAAGCCGCTGCAAAATGCGCTGCAACCCGAACGGTTCGTGTTCTGAGAACGATGTTCGTGATTTCGGGTTATGCCGGCCGGATAAATGTTGGTAACTTCTAACGCAATGGCAATATACAAGCTGATGAAAAGGGTTCTGACCAATATTAAAACTTATTGTCATTTTTTCGAATACCCGAAAATTTCCTGGCTGGGTATTCGCAGGAGCGGGGCATGCCCGCGAAAAAAGGTTCGCGGGCATGCCCCGCTCCTGCAATCAGCGTTGCTGGCAACTTTACTGGCCGCAAGCGGATATGCCCAGGCTGCCGACCTGCTGGAAACATTTCGCGCCGCGCAGACGAACGACCCGGTGTTTGCCGCTGCTCGTGCCACGCAACAAGCCGGCAAGGAAAAATTGTCGCAGGGCCGTTCATTGTTGATGCCCTCGGTCAACCTCACCGCGAACAGCACGTTCACTGACCTGACTACCCAGTACAACCCTTCAAAGCCCCCATTTTTGGTGGGCGGCACTAGTCGCTACAACAGCAACGGCTATGGGGTAACCCTGGTGCAACCCCTGTTCCGCGAGCAAAACTGGCAGATCTACAGCGAGTCCGAATTGCAGGCGACGCAAGCCGACTTGCAGTTCAAGATCGCGCAACAGGATTTGATTGTGCGCGTCGCGCAAGCCTATTTCGACGTGTTGATCGCACAGGACAGCGTGGGCCTGGTCGATGCGCAAAAGAACGCCATTTCGGAACAGCTTCAGCAGGCCAAGCGCAACTTCGAGGTGGGCAGCGCCACCATCACCGACACCCTTGAGGCCCAGTCCCGTTTTGACCTGACCGGCGCGCAGGAGATCGCCGCGCAGAACAATCTGGAAATCAAGCGCAGTGCCCTGCAGCAACTGATCAATTCGGCACCGGGCGAACTCGATCCACTCGGCAAAGACTTTACGCTGGAAGCGCCACAACCCGCCAGCATGGACAAGTGGGTGAGTGAAGCGCAGTCGACCAGCCTGCAGTTGGCCATCGCGCAGGCGGGTGCCGAGATCGCCGACAGGGAAGTGTCGCGCAATCGCGGCGGACATCTTCCGACCGTGGATCTGGTGGCCAACTATTCGCAAAATAACGCCAACGGCAGCAGCTTCGGTGTGGGTACCGATACCACCAGCAAAACCATAGGCGTGCAACTGAATATGCCCCTGTTCCAGGGCGGTGCGGTCAATTCCAAGTGGCGTGAAGCGGAAGCCAATCGCGAGCGCGCCAGACAGGAATTGGAAAATGCCCGTCGCACTGTCGAGCAGCAAACACGCCAGGCCTATCTGGGCGTGGTGAGTGGTATAGCGCAGGTACAGGCGCTGAAACAGGCGGTCACCTCCAGCCAGAGCGTATTGGATGCCAGCAAGCTGGGGCAGGAAGTCGGCGTTCGCACCAACCTCGATGTGCTGAATGCACAACAGCAACTTTATTCCACACGCCGCGATCTGTATCAGGCACAGTACAATTACCTGTTGAGCGAACTGCGCCTGAAACAGGCAGTCGGCACGCTGGGCGAAGCAGACCTGGGCAAAGTCAATCAGGCGTTACACTACGGTACAAGGGATGTTGTAGGAGCGGGCCATGCCCGCGATCAATCAATGGTTCGCGGGCATGGCCCGCT
>JBDTCC010000060.1:0-5979 GCA_039923775.1 Gallionella sp.
TACCGTCATAGTTCACCGTTGTGCCACCCGGCCCGCCAAATGCATTTCTGGCATAAACGTTAACCGTGAATGTCTGGCCGGAATAGACGAAGCCACTGTACTGGGTGGGGCAGGTCAAGCCACTCGGACACGGCATGGGGACGCCGGAAGCCAAAGTTACGATGGTGTCAAAATGGTCCGGAATGAAACGTCCGACATTGCCGGCTCCATTGCAAACCGTGCCGCCGGTTCCCGTGTTTCCCGTTGCAGAAAGCCCGGAAGACAAGTAATTACTGTTGGTGGCAAGCACATCCCCGTTCCCCACCTCGCTCCAGTTGAGATTGCTGGCTGTCGCCGAACCCGATGCAAACGGAAGCGTCACGCTGCCGCTAAAAGAGCCCGGGGATGAATTGGTACCTGTCGGCTGGCACTTGGTGTATGACACCACCACACTTTGTGCGGGCGATTCCAGACCAAAATTTTTGGTAACCGTGGGGATCGCAAGTCCATTGTAGGCGGTGACCGTCGCACTGAAATTGTTTCCCGCCTTGATGGGGGCGGTCGTCACACTTGATATTCCAAAATGATGTGGTGCCACGAAAATGGCATTGCTGCTGCCGGTGAGCGCGACCGGGGTTGCGCCCGAAAAAGGCGTGACCGTGGCATTCGCATTCAAGGTGATCTGCCCAACGTCATCGTAACGCGCGGTAATTGGTGCGGAACCGTTGCTGTCGAAGGTGAGGCTAACGGGGGTGCTGTATTGTTTCGGGTTGCTGTTCGGACTTCCGGCAATCGTGGTCGCATTGATGGTGGTGAGATTACCCGCCTGACAGGTAGTCGGATTGTTGCAGGTGTAGCCCATATTCACCGACGTCGTCGAACCGATGATCGCCGGGGTGCACACCGCCGGGTTCGTGGTGGAGGTCTGCAGCGCACGCAGGTAGAGCGAGGGTGTGGCGATGCCGGAAACCTGCGAAGGAATGGTGTAGGCACTTCCGGTGGCGCTGTTCGAGACGATGAAGCCGGCCGTGTTCGACGTGAAGGTACATGCCGGTGTGCCGAAGTTACAAGTAGTCGGGTTAATCGGCGCAGGCGTGGCGGTGGTGACACCGAAGGTCACGGTTCCTGTGGTGGCAACCTGCACGTTCTTGGGCACGCTGCCGGATCCTGCGGGAATGACAAAACCCGCACCCGTGGCCCCTCCCGTCGTGCCATCCCAATTTACCGCCGGCGTGCCGCTTGCATTCAACGTGCCGGTCACACCGCCAATATAATTGGACGAGCAGGCGGCATCCTGGCAGGCAACCACGGTCAGCGTATTCGCGGCGCAGGTGAGGCCGGTTCCTGATGACTGAATGACCAGATGGTCTGGACCGCAGCTTGCAGCATAGTTCATGTCGCGCTGAATCAGCCCGGTGCCACCCTCGAAATCATAGATATTAAATTCGTCCAGCGTGCCATTGGCCGAATTCCCCGTACCACTCGATCCGGTGTGGACGCTGCGGTTATCCCCCAGATAAAGCGTATCGACCGAGGATGAAATCGTGCCGCTGGTGGTAAATGCCGACTGCACCGCCTGTACACCGTTGATATAGATACGCATGTGATCCTGGTTACTGCCGGCCAGCGCGTTGAAATTCCAGGTAACTGCTATATGCGCCCATGTTCCGGCAGCAATATTGTTTGCTGATGTTTGAACAATCCGATCCGTGCCGTTAGAGTCAGTGATAACGAATCTCAAACTACCGTTATTGAGCTTCACCAAAAAAAACCACTGGTTCTGGCTGGTAGAAGCATCCAGTAATTGCGCATCTCCTCCTGTCCAGGCTGCATTTGCCCGGTACCAGAAGTCGATGGTGCCGGCGCCGCCAAGACCCGTTGGCACAGGGATACCGGTATCGATCGCATCAATCGTGTTGGTTTTGGTATTGTTTGGAATGACCGCTCCATTGCAGGCGTAGCCCGTCCCGGGAGTCGCCCCGCCCAGTGCGGTTCCGTTGTATACGGGAGTGCTGCCGCTGGTATCCAGCACCTGGCCGGGAGCCGTCCAGGCTGATTGCTGGAAATGATATTGGGCAACCGGGCTCGGGATATAAAAAAGAATTGCGCTGTTATTGGCCGGCAATCCGACATTGGGGATGTCGTAGTCCGTCTGATCTACCTGCCAGCCAACCTGCGCAAGTGTTGCCTGCGGACCAGGCGTGTCAGATCCATATTGGTAAACAAAAGTGCCGTCCTCGTTCAGGATGATCTGAAGGTTGTAGTTACCGCTGGTTGACCCTCCTGCCGCCCATTCTGGAATGCTGTTCCAGGTCGCGACAAACTGGCGATTGGGTGCAGTGCCTATTGTGGCGTAGCTCATGTAACAGACTGAGGTCAACTTGCATGCGGTTGAGTAAGAGGCATTGGCCTGGGGCGTTGGGTCCAGATCGTTGCCGTAGATGCGCATCGTATAATTCAGGTTGTTGGTTGTGCTGCTGTAATACACATACGGCAATTGCGTCACCGGGCTGCCATAACCGCAGGCGGTATTGTTGTTGAACTGGAGCCGACCGTTGCTCATGATGCGCGCGGTGGTAAACACGATACCGCCATAGTTGAAATTGAAACCAATCGGAATGGCATCGCTGATGGTGTCATCCAGAATCGGCGGGGTGGTGCCGCAAGCCGTCCCCGGCGCAATCGTCCCGTTCATCTTGTATGGGGTAGTGTTATATCCCACATGGGCGTGTGCTGAGGTACT
Source organism: Gallionella sp. (assembly GCA_039923775.1). GTDB lineage: Bacteria > Pseudomonadota > Gammaproteobacteria > Burkholderiales > Gallionellaceae > Gallionella. The sequence goes on from JBDTCC010000060.1 coordinate 2,723, forward strand.
GACCCAGTTATACGTGATGGATTTATTGGCATAGGTCACCGCACCGGCTTCCTGCGCAAACAAAATCATTGCCAGTAGACCAGTGAAGCACAAAAAATGATTTGCCAGTTTCACTTTTTTTCTTCCGTTCTACTGGGCAATCGTGACGCTGATCTGCCGCTCAACGTAATTCGGGGTTGCAACCGTTCCCTGATTGGCAGTTGACGTCAGTTGATACATGGTGACGGTTGCGCTCGCCTCCGAGGCTGCAGCTGGGCTGCAGCCAACTGTCACCGTAAAGTTTGCCAGGGTATTCGGCAACGTGGGAAGCGGAGTGTTACTTGGATTGAGTGCGCAACTTTTGTTTATCAGCGCCTGATAGGCACCCCAGTCTATCCCCGCCCGCGCTGCCTGATAGGCGCGTGCGCCAAGCACGTCCAATGCGGCACTCTGTTGCTGGTTGGTAGAAAGCGTGACCGCAAAGGTGCCCAGCGCGGCGATCACCACCAGCAGAAAGATCGCCGAAATCAGGCTGAAGCCACGTTGAACAGGAGCAAGGGAATAACCCTGAACCTTGTACCTTGCATCTTGTACCTTGCATCTGATAAAACTACTAGCCATTCGACTAGGCTGGCAGACAACGCCAGCCAAGTCGCTGGTTATTGAACCTTGAGTCTTGTACCTGTATTTATTCATGGCACGTTGCTCACATGTGCGGCACTGTATAGCGTGACTGTTTCACCGCTCTCGGTGATACCCAGGTTCATCGTGACCAGCCCGGAACGCTGAGCCACCACGAAACCATTATAGGAAAAGCTGCATGCGCTCACATTGTTGGCCAGCACGGATTCAGTTCCGCCTGCGGGGAGTGTCGTCGGTTGAGCGGTCTGGATGGCATAGCCCTGCCAGCGCTTGAGCGTCCCACCGCCACCTGCAACCGGCGCGCACACATAGGTTACCGGCGTATTGATCACCTGAAAGCGATGGCTGGGCGAATCGAATGGAAACTGCCTGGCAGCGATGGAGATCGTTTTCGTGGTGGGGTATGAAGCAAAAGCAGCGCGGTTGTCACCCTGATAGGCATCGGAACCACACTGTGCCGGTAAAGGAGCAGGGCATGTTGCAGGACGTGCGATACCCAGGTTGTACACGACGATCTGGTCACCGGCGCTGAGAGGCGGCATATTGCCCAACACTTCGAAGCAGTTATCAGACTTGGTAAAATCCAGCATATCGGCCGCCAGACTGCCGCAACCCGCTGAAGTTCCGGTCGGCGCCGGGGCGTAGCGATAACGCCCGCCTCCGGAGGTTGGAAGGAATTCCAGATAAGTATTGCTCCCGACAGATGTCACCCGCACGCTGTTCGGCAACGCCAAACGGATATCCCGCCCGATACGGCGCAATGCGGTATCGGCAATGTCGGTCATGTCGGCACGGCGGGAGACATCCAGGTATTGTTGTATCGGCGCCTTGAGAAACACCGCCACCATGCCGCCGATGATACCGGTGATCACGATCACCATAATCATCTCGACCAGCGTGAAACCGCGCTGTGAAAGCCACGGCCCTTTTGCCCTGTACCTTGCACCTTGCATCTTGATCCTGTTCATCATGGGTTCGGCGAATAACGGGTGCGGATACCTTCCAGCACCACCGGCAGCTTATCCGGGCCGGTGACCGTCACGTTGATAAGCAATGATTCGGTGGCCGCGATGCTGCCTATAGCCTGTTGCGAAACGGTCACCGTCGCGGAATAGCCGCTCAAGGCCGGAATCGCAGTTCCGGTAATATCTTTGATACCGCCATTTCCGGCATTCATCGTGAATCCTGCCGCCCCCCATGCAGACCCCCCGTAATCGCTTACATTGTCGTAATACGCATTAACGGCGGATGGAGTCGCCCCGCCATAGCGATCTTCCTTCACCCCTCCTATCGTTTCCGGTCCGGGACCTTCAGCCGTTGTAGCACATCCTGCAGGGGAAACAGCAGATGCCGCATTCGCATCGTCCGGATCGCAATTTGTGAACGGCATCAGCTCAACTTCCTCGAGTAGCGATTCGGCGATCGATAGCGCCTGCTTGTGCACCAGTGGGTCGGCGCTGCTCTTGGTTGTCACGTTCAGCACCAGCAATATCCCCGCCACCGCCACGCTGACGATTACGATGAACATGATCAGCTCGATCAGGCTGATGCCGCGCTGCCTGATACGCATCCCATTTTTTTTAAACAGTATCGGAATCATTTTTTTCCACATCTGCAACTGCAAGCCGGGACAGCAGGTCTTGCACTTTTATTCCGCCTTGCCTGGCAAGCGCGGGATTTTGTATCCACATCTGAATAAAAAATTCCCGCATTTGCTCGGACTGCGCCAAACGTCCGAGCATGATTTTTTCGGGAATTATCGTGCGTGCTTCTGTTTCAAACATTCGGATCTTCTCCACGCTTGATCTTCTCCAGCGCCACAATATCCAGTTGATCTTTGGCGCGATTCGCGGTGCGCTTCATCTCAATCAGGTCGTCAATAGAGGCGATCCAGATTTTCTGCGCAAGCAATTCTCCCGCGACTGCATTGGCCATGAGCTGCTCAAACGGCACGTTGGGGCGAACCAGGATATCCACCACGCTCCCCCCGACTTGCGGCTCTCTCAGTGCAAATGCCAGCATACCCTTTTCACGATGCCATTGTTCGATCTGATGCGCATTCCTCAGCGAGTCGATCGGTACAGGGATCGAGGGAACCAGTCCGTATTGTTTGGCGACGGCAATAAACCGGACGAGATTCTCGTCATTCATTGCCAGCACCAGATCGATATCAAAAGTGGATCGCATGTATCCATGAAGTTGCACTGCCAGCCCGCCGACCAGCACGTACTGGACAGATTTCTCCGACAACGACTGGAGCAGCTCGGCGACTTTCATTTCAACGCCTTCCCAGAGGATGATCCGAGTTCAACACCAATGCACATAGCCGGTCTCGGGTTATGGCGAGTGCACATAGCCGGTCTCCGCCTCGATGGTGATGCTGTTTGATGAGCCATTGATACTGATAATCTGCTTTGCATTCGGGGTGGGTTGACCCAGCGCATTGAAACTAAACGACGACGGGACTGCGGCAAAGGTGATCCCCGACGGCGCGGTGATCACATATGCACCCCCGGTCGGGGAGGCCAGGGACGTCCCGCAAGCCGCGGTCGCTCCGATAGTCAATGTGATGCTGTTGGTATTGAACGCCGCGCAGACAAAACGATGTTGCGCAATGGCCTCTTTCTGCGCATAGC
>JBDTCC010000061.1:0-9409 GCA_039923775.1 Gallionella sp.
TACCTCGATCAGATTGGGCAGGCCGGTCATGGCCATGCCCGGTGTGGCGCGCAGGAAAGCATCGGCGTTGGCGTAACTGTCATGTATCTGCGCGGCGATGGCATCATCGCCGCAGTAGTGGCGATAGATGTCCGCCCAATTCAACGAGCACAGCGCCACATTGGGAATGCCGGCGCGCTGAGCGCCCGCCAGCGGCAGATAACCGACATTGGAGAACACCATGTCCGCACCGAGTCTGTGCAGCAGTCCTGCCTCGCCGGCGATGCGCGCATCCCAGTCCGCATGGAAGGTGCGATAGGCCGCGCGGCTGTCTTCGGGGCGAACATCCAGCGCCGAAGACATCACCATGCCGATGTCGCCATCACCGGGCAGATGTTTGAACGGAACATGGATGCGCGAACGCAGATGCGCAACCGGCACGGCGGAACGCACCGTCAAACGCAGTTCCGGAAGCAGCAGGTGAAGCTGATTCAGGATTGGTGCAGTCTGCGCGACATGGCCGAAACCGTGGCCGGAGATGGAAACGACGAGATGGGCCATTGAGTTTCCTGCTCCGGTGCTATATCGCACAACTGACCGTTTTTTGCAGCAGTTTCAGATATTCCTCCACCCGTTCACGCAGCGTTTCAGGCGCGGTGACAATGTCATGGACCAGTGAGAACAGCGGATAGGCACGCCACTCGAACAGGTGATATTTCTCCACCATGTGCAGGGTATGCACCCCTTCGCCCGAGATGTTCGAGCATTCCCCGCGAACCAGTTGTCGCCCGAGTGCATGGTGATGTGAATCCTCGCTGGTTGCCGTTGTCAGCAGATCGCCCAGGCCGGCATAACTATATGGTGTGTGCGCCTGCCCGCCGAATGATTGCACGATGCCCGACAGTTCCGCGATTGCGGTGACCATCAGGTGCCCGCGCATGTTGTTGCCCAGATTCAGTTCATCCGATATTCCGAATATGAGGGCATACACATTCTTCAGAATCACCGACCAATTTCTGCCGTCCATATCCGATGCCTGCCGACAGATCAGCGTGCTGCCCAGGAACAGGCTTTGTATCGTTTCGAAATCAGCCGTGTCTGACAGCACCACATCGGCAAAGGCATATTGCCCCATCCTGATCTCTTCCGAGATCATCGGGCCATATACCACTCCGTAACGATGTCTGTCGCCGAACGCCTCACTGAATATCCGCGCCGCGGTCTGCCCCGATTCATCCAGTCCCTTGGCGATGGTCAGGCACAGGCTGCCCCTTGCCAGATGGGACACGATGCGGTCGGCAATCTCCTGGTGCGGATTTACCGGCAGGCAGAACAGGATCACCTGTGCCTCGGCGACCTCGCCCTCAAGTGTGGAATGACTTCCCTTCAACACCGTGCCCATGTCCCAGATGCGAACATCGTGGCGTACTGAGAGCAGATGCTCCATGGCATGACCCATTTCGCCATAACCCAGAATCAATATGCGCTGTTTCATGATTGCACCTCATTTTAAGTGACGGACATTATCCTAAAACCCCCGTTCGCGCGAACCGGGTTTATGCCGCGTACCGTGCTTGCAGCACTGCTCTCCCGCCCGCCCGTCTTGCTGCTAGAATGGGCGCATTCATTCATTACCTAAACTATCTTTTGGGGAACACCGATGGCAGCTCTTACCGACCAGCAAGCGCATGAATACATCATCAAGTTACTCACCGCCATGAGCAAGGCGGGCGGTTCCGATCTGTTCATCGCCAGTGATTTTCCACCCAGCATGAAGGTGCAGGGCGAAATGCAGCCGATGACTTCACAAAAACTCACCGGCGAGATCACCCGCCAGTTGGCGCATGCGGTGATGAATGACACACAGCGTGGGGAGTTCGCCAAGGAATATGAATGCAACTTTGCCATTTCCGTTCCGGGTGTTTCGCGATTTCGCGTCAACGTTTTTATCCAGCAGCAGAATGTCGGGATGGTCATCCGCACCATCGCCGCCGAAATCCCCAACTTTGAAAAGCTCATGCTGCCGGAGATACTCAAAGAGGTAGTCATGAACAAACGCGGGCTGGTACTGGTCGTCGGCGGAACAGGCTCGGGAAAATCAACCTCGCTGGCCGCGATGATCGACCACCGTAACCGCACCTCCAAGGGGCACATCATCACCGTCGAAGACCCGGTGGAGTATGTGCATGTATCCCAGAAATCCCTGGTCACCCACCGCGAGGTGGGTGTGGATACGCACAGCTGGCATCACGCGCTGAAGAATACCCTGCGTCAGGCGCCGGACGTCATCCTGATCGGCGAGATTCGCGATGCGGAAACCATGGAGCATGCGATTGCTTTTGCCGAGACCGGCCACCTGTGCCTGGGCACGCTGCACGCCAACAGCACCAACCAGACTCTGGACCGCATCATCAACTTCTTCCCGGAGGAGCGGCGCAACCAGCTGCTGATGGACCTGTCCGCCAACCTGCGCGCGCTGGTATCGCAGCGTCTGGTGCGCACCGTGGACGGCAAGGGCCGCAGGGCCGCCATCGAAATCCTGCTCAATACCCCGACCATAGCCGACAAGATTTTCAAGGGCGAATTCAACGAGATCAAGGAAGTCATGGAAAAGTCGCGCGAACTCGGTATGCGCACCTTCGACTGGTCATTGTTCGAGCTGTATAACGATGACCAGATATCTTACGAAGAAGCGATACGCAATGCCGATTCGGCGAACGAACTCCGTCTCAACATCAAGCTCAAGAGCAAGCGCGGAGAGCCCGGCTCGGCCACGATGGAAATGGCGAATCTGACCCTGCACGAATACAAGAGCCCGGAAGTACTGGAAGCGGAAAGGAAAGTTGAATTGGCCGCCCAGGAAGTCAAGAAGCGCCAGTTCGAAGCCGAACAGCTCGCCAGGCTGCAACAGGAAATGAATCAACTGGAAAAGACCCGGGTGGAGCAGTCCCCGCCGCCGGCCATCCCGCAGGAAAAGATACAGTTGGCGATCAAGTAGCCGGGCGGAGCAATGCGTTCCCGTCGTTAATTCATGCACGGGCCATTCGATACGGGCTATAAGCGATGACAAGCACTGGTGAGGCTTGTTATCATGCAACAAGTTAAACAGTAATATTCAGAGGGTAGTTAATGGGGCACGAAATCAGCCAATTCGATATTCATGATCACCAGTTGCGGTCAGGCAAGTTGCAACCGAAAGTGGTCATTGTGACGGATCTCGGCGAGGCCAAGATCACGCGCACGATTTTTGGCAGAGCCAGGATTCGGGTGGTGCGCGAACAGGACAAGAAGCGCCGTGCATGGCTGCTGGCGATTTTGTTGGTGACCGTGACCGCTGTCGCAGTCAGGCAGGGATGGATCATTTTCCAAACTCAGGAATATGTCGCCCCTCCTGTTCCGTTAAGCGAACGGATACAGGTCAGTGCGCCGGTTTTTCAGCCTGCACACATTGCCCCCGACCCGCATCCGTCAACACGAAAATCGGAATCGTTGATACAAACAGAAATCGACGGTCTGCTATCCGGCCCGTTGCCGCGGCACCCCCCGGGATGGAAGCCCCCCGTGAAGCCGGATACGGCTGAACCAGCGATGGCAAACCAGGCTGAAGTTCAAGATTCGGCCCAGGATTCGGTCCATGATTCAGTCCAAGCCCCGGCCAAAGCTATAGTCAAAGTTCAAGCTACGGCCGCCCAGCCCCAGACAACTCCACAAACTGTGATAACCGCTGCTGTCCCGATTGCCAACCTGCGGGTCAAGAGAGACGCTTCCATACCAGTGCCCGCAGTCAGCGTTCCGCACCCGATCAGCGCACAGGATTAACGAACGGCAAACGTCGCATCCTTTGCTCTGACCTGGCAGGATAAGTAACCCGAATCCGGCCGGATGCCGGATAATATCCGCGCAGATGGCGTCGAGGCCAATGCCGGACTCAGGCTGTATTTGAGCGACTTGCATACTGCCAGCATCATCGAACTTTTTTGTGGACACAAGAGGTACGCGATGTCAAAACCAGACAAGACGACAATCAAGATTCGCGCCTATGCCAACAGGGCGGAAGGAAATGCTGTGCAGAGCAACCTCAGCGAAGAGCAGAACAACGCCCTGGAGCTGTCAAAGAGGACTGCCCAGCTCCACGAAGAAAAGAACAGGTCGCTCGAACATTTGAAAGCGATCGGGCTTTTGCAGGAAAGTCTCAGACAGGAACAGGCAAGAACAGCAGAAATGGCAAAGATGGCGGCCGGACTGGAAGCTCAGCTGAAAGAACATGCCGAGCAGGGAGGCAAGGCCAAAAAAGTGGAGGAACTGGAGGCCAGGGTGAAGGCACTATCCGAATTGCTCGGCAAGATCTCGGGTATCGCGTCCGAGGGAAAAACCGGTTAGCAAAAGCATTTCACCCTTGTGTTCCGCGCCTCCCGGTTAGACACTTCGCCGTCCGGTTACGCACTTCAAGTTCAACATCACTTCATCAAGTCGCTTAATCCCCTGATCAGTCTAGCCACATCCTGTTCATTCACATGCAGATGCGGCGCAAAGCGCAGTGAGTTACCGCGTTGGCTGATATGGATGTTCCTGGACTTGAGTCCCGCCACCAGATCTTCCGTGTAAGTCTCCGGCAATCGTGCGCCAAACATGTGCGGACAGCGCTGGCCCTCGTTTGGCAGACGGCATCCCAGCTGTTCCAGATGCAACGCGATCTTCGCGTTGATAGCCAAGAGCGATGCGGCGATGTTCTCCACTCCCCACATCTTGATCTGCTCCAGCGCCGCAATAGCGCCGGGCAGGATGGTGGGGGTGCATTTCTCGCCCACGTCGAAGCGGCGCGCACCGGGCAGGTAGGTATCGGAATATTTCGTCAGCACGGTAAAATCACGGGCGTTGTCGCGCGCTAGCCAGCTCTCTTCCAGAGGCCGTGCATCGCGCCAGTGTTCCGACACGTACAACAGGCCGAAACCGTATGGACACAACAACCATTTGTAACCCGCCGCCACCAGAAAATCCGGCCGTATTTCCTCAAGTGGAAAGGGCATTGCACCCAGTGTCTGTGTCGCATCCACCACCAGAATGCTGTCTGCCGCACGGCACGCCTCACCGATCAGGCGCAAATCGATATAAGCCCCGTTCGTCCAATGACAGGACGATACCGCGACCACTCTTGTCCTCGCGCCGATATTTTCCAGGATCGCCCGCGTCCAGTTACTGTCGATGGGTGTCGGTACCGTAACCAGAATCGCACCGGTTTCCTGCGCCGTTCTGCGCCAGGGCAGCACGACACTGGGAAACTCATTTTCGATCACCAGAATGTGGTCGCCCGTTTCAAGGTGCGGCTCAACCGCGCGCGCCGCTGTGCCCAGGCCGTAACTCGCGGCGGGCACCACCGCATAGCCATCCGCATCGCCGCCGAAAATCTCCGCCGAGAGGCGGCGTATTGTTTCCGCATCGTCAAAAAAACTCTGCGTGGTTCGCTCCCAGGGATGGCTCTTGCTGCGTACACCCTCGTGCAGGCGGTTCTGCGATTGGTTCAATTGCGGGGAACTGGCCGCACAATTGAAATAACCGACGTCGTCGGGGATGTCGAAAAGGTGGCGCTGGGAAGGAAGGATAGTCATGATGGGCTGGTCCGACATAACGATAAAGTCAGGATTGTAGCCTAAGGAAATATACTTCCCGCGCTACACCGGTTTCAATGGCGTCGAACAATGAGATGGGAGAATGAAATGAAAATCAGGGCCGCCCGCATGGGCCAGATAACCAGCGATACACTGAACAAATCCCGAACCGTCATTCCGGCGTAAGCCGGAATCCAGTGTATTCAATGAACTGGACACCGGCTTTCGCCGGTGTGACAACTTAAGCAGTGCTTCCCTAAAAACGCAACTCCAGCGCACCGCAAAGAAAACGCATCATCGGCTCGGCCTGTTTGAAACGCGCTGTGACCAGGTTGCGGAAATCCCCGGCGGTCACATTGGCCTTGTTTAATCCCGCGAGTCCGATGAAATCCCTGCGCTTCAGGTCTTCAACAAGCGGATGGTCCCTGGCGAAACCGCGCGGTGCATTGGTAAGCGCATCGCCGGCCAGTTCGAAGTATTGGTTGAACGATTTGTCGTCGCGTGCTTTCTCCCAGGCCTCGCCATTCTTTGTAATGCCCTCGCGTATCTTGAACAACGCATCCGTATTGGGACGCCACAGCCCGACACCGACGAAACACTCATCCGGTGCGATGTGCACGTAATAACCGGGCGCATGAATGTCCTTGCCGACCTCGTGGCGGAACTGGATGCCGATGTTGGTCTTGTACGGCGTCTTGTCGCGGCCGAAGCGTGTGTCGCGCTGCACCCGCATCAGCGAACCGCCCACCTTCTTCGGCAACGCGCGGAAATGCGGCGAAATCGCGGGCAGTTCGTTGCACATGTTGGAGATGAAATCCAGCGCAGGCGTGCGCACCAGATCCTCGTAATCCTGTTTGTGCTCCGCGAACCACTCGCGGGTGTTGTTGTCTGCAAGGGCGGAGAGGAAGGCGAAGGTCTGTTTGGTGAAGTAACGATCGGTCATGCCATAGCTCCCGATGATCGAAGCTGCAATCTACACCCGGTCATGTCCCCATGCAACAGCGTGGCCGTGTGCATTAACTGCGGTTTTGGCGCTATCATTAAGCCAGTTCACGTTAGGAGTTCATCACATGCAAACGCGCAAACCGATCAACATTCCCGTCGTTTCCGCTACCGCACAGGCGGAGGCGGCCACCGGCAGCAGTTGTTCAGGCAAGGACATGGTCGCGCTGATGGTGCTGGGCACCAGCATGGAGCCGGAATTTGTCGAAGGTGAGGTTCTGGTCATCGAGCCGGATTTGCCCGCGAAGGACGGCTCGTTCGTGATCGGCTGGCTCAATGATGAATATATCTTCCGGCAACTCCAGCGCGACGAACAGGGCGGCTGGCGGCTGCACGCGCTGAATCCGGCCTATCCCGATGCGGCGATCTCAGGTCTGGAAGATATCCGCGGCGTGGTCACCCACAAGAAGAAGCCCGGCTCACGCAGGTCCGTCAAATTCTACGTGGATGATCATCCTGCTGATCCAACCTTGCTGCGGCGCAATTGAAACGCCCGGGAGCGCCTGAATCGCTCCATTCGCGGGCTGATATGGAAAGATAAATGCGAACCACTTTGATTTTTGAATTCGAATGACATCACCGATTCTTGTGCTAGCCAACGCAATAGCAGCAAGCGCATTCCGGGTTAAACCAGAGGCGCGGGACGAACTTAACAGGATTGTGTCCAATCACTGTCTCCGGCTAGAGATTACGAACAAGGCACCAAAATTGATTGCTGAAATAGAGCCTAGTGGATTAATACGCTTGGGTGTTCGTGCGCTTGAATTAGTTTGGGCTTCTGCTCTCGCATACTATGTTCTATTTGATGAAGGCACTAAGTCGAGTAAACGAAAAGAGGAATTCTTTTCCATTGGGAAAATCCCGAGAGCCCGCCAAGCGTTTGACCTTTACCGGTGGGCACTTAATCAGTACCTTTCCGAGCAACCATCGGAATGGCCATCACTAAAAATTAGACCCGTACAGTTCCCCGCTACGGGTACAGATAGTCATATAGCCAATGAACTATTCTTGGTCACCATATCTTGGATTATTCATCACGAAATCGCTCATGCTCGACGAAACCACCTCAATACGATTCCTATTAATCCGCTCGCAGAAGAAAATGAAGCAGATCAAGTCGCAACATCTTGGGTGTGTGAGGCAATCACTTCGGGTGACGACCCGCGACACAAGCCAGCGTTCGGAGTAGTAACTGCAATCTTGGTTCTCATGGACTGCGATCTAAGGGCGGGACATCTTACTTCCTCAACGCATCCGCCAAGCTATGAACGCCTCATGCGTTGCCTGGATCACATTGGCTTACCGGACGACAGTAGAGTTTGGAGTTTTGTTTTGTTCATACTTGAAATACATTTTTCAGATGTGGGCTTCGATTTCAGTTCATCAGATGGTTCGTTTCGGGAAAAATGCATGTCTGCTTGCTTTGCTATTCGTGATATCTCGAATGGGAAGTAGTGTAGTCATCAGCGCTCAATATTGCAGCCCGTGGCGAACAGCTTAAGCTGTCCCGTTTTAGGATTCATTCTGATAGAACAATCGTGGCGCAAACCCAGAAATCGGCGACAATCAAACCAAATGAATAATCACAGAAAACCCAGAAGAACCGAGTCTATCGTCTTCAAGTTCGATAAGTTCAGCTTAAGTGACCTCAAAAAAGTAAGGAGAGCGCACGAAACCTATGCTTTAAAAATGAGTGCGTATAAGTTGAGGTGCGATGAAGTGGATGCGCAAAATCAAAGTATTGAGTTGGCTAATCGCGGTGCAGAACAATCAAGAAAACTATGGGAGGAGACGACATATTATCCTCTGCTTCTCATCGAAAATCAGCTTGAACAAAAGGTAAAGACATACCGTATGGGCTTCCTTAGCGGAATGACGACTAATCATATTACTTTTGAAGGATACAAATATCCCCTAGAGATTAGTACACTGATTTCGCAGTTGCAGAATACACGTGCTAATACCCTCCGTGCACACGAAACAGAACCACTCTTTCTCCATGCCTCAAAAGTTTACATGCCGCCACCTCCGCAAAAAATAGCTAACCTAACAATCAGCGGCACGACACTGAGAGTATTCGTAGACCTTAGACCAGCAGGAATAGAGCAGCTTGAAAAACTAATAACTGCGCAAGAAGAAAAGCATCAGGAACTAAAAGCAAGGGCGACATCGAACGAAAACGAAACGCGGCGACAGGCACAAAAGTTCAGGCGTGATTTGCATAAGCAGCTATCCAATTTGGCTGGATGCCCATACTGCGGCGGTTTGCTTTCGGACAGCAATGCACATCTTGACCACATCTACCCTGTTGCCAAAGGAGGGTTGTCAACACTAAAAAATCTAGTATTTGTCTGTGTCCGCTGTAACATCGCGAAGACGGACAGCGTGCTCAGAAAATTCATTCAGCAGGCAGGTCATAATGAACAGCAGGTTTATGATCGCCTCGATATTTTGCAAAAAGAATTCTAAGAATAAAAGGCACTAGGTTTGAATTGTTTCTGTGGCGTTTACAAAAACACCGCCGCCGAAACATTGAATCGCTTCGCCAGCGCTTTTACCTGGCGCGTATTGAGTTCGCGCTTGCCGTTCAGGATGGCGGAGACGATGCTTTGCCCGCCCAGTTCTTCGGCCAGATCATTCTGTTTGAGATTGTGTTCTTCCATCAGGTGGGCCAGCACCGCCGCAGGCGATGCTTCGGGCAAAGTATGGTGCTTCGCTTCCCAAGCTTCGACTTCCCTGGTGAGTAGGTCGAGCAGGGGCATCAGGCGGTGCGACTCGTTGGTACCGATGCGATCCAGTAGTTCGTCCATGACTTGCACGCG
>JBDTCC010000062.1:0-27174 GCA_039923775.1 Gallionella sp.
GATGGGGTGACACTCAACCAAAACACAGGCCGATAATTCCGGCCTGTGTTTTTGCCGTCACCGAATGCTGAAACAACGACGTTCATTCCATTACGGGGGCTACAAATACATCAACCCGTACCATACCATCATTTTGCCAGGTACCAAAAAAACAAAAAGGACTCTATATCCATATGCGATTGTCTGCTATTTGGAAAACTGATCACAGGTAGTGACCGGCAGTTCATGGCACATAGCAGCCAGCAGACTTCATATTCTAAAAGAATTATTTTTCTTCTGTCTGCTCGGCTTTTCCTTTGGCATAGCTGCGCGTCATTACCCTGAGCGTGCTCATCTGCTCCTTGAAATTGCTGCAACCACTGCACATCGATGCATGCAGCTTGAGCGACATGCGCTCCATAAGCGAGAGCGGACGATCTTGCAATTCGGACATCAGCCGGGTGGCATCATGACAATTCAGCACTTTTCTCTCCTTTAAGATACCAGTTGTTTTCGATGCACTCGCGCAACCGCAGACGGGAGCGGTGCAGCAGAACGTGCAGGTTGCTGGTGGTCAATTCCACCGTGGCGCATATTTCGTCGGCATCGAGCTCAATGAATTCGCGCATCATGAAGACGCGTGCCTGCTTGGGCGGCAGGTGATCGAGACAGGCTTCGAATACTTTCCAGAATTGCCTCTCGCGTAATGAAGCCTCCGGATTACCCCAGGGAATAGGTCGCTCATCCACTTGCCAGAATCCCTTGCGATCGAACAGTTCGGAGAGGGCATCGTCTTCATTTTCTTCACTTTGCAGGCTGCTGATATTCACAGTGCGCTGTTTCTGTCGTAGGGTGTCCGCAATCTTGTTTTTGAGGATGGCGAAAATCCACGTTTTTAGTGCTGCGCGCCCGCCAAACGACTTGGCATTTTTCAGCGCACCGATCAGGGCTTCCTGCACCGCATCTTCGGCCTGGTTGGAGTCGCCCAGTTGCAGCGTGGCAAACCTGAGCATTTGCCTGCGTATGTCTTCCAGAAAAACGCCATCGGACAACAAGTCGTTCTTTTGCCCGTTGCCGTCAATTTCGCTTGGTTGGCTCGTCATGCATTTCCCTTTGTTCGATCTCGTTCTACGCCGTGCTGTAACTTGTAACGCAATACGGCACCAGATAGTTCAACATCAGTTGAAACCTGGTATTTTATCGCGATGCAGCGTATTTACGCCCTGGTTTATCAGGTTTAGCAACGCGCCGACCACCAGTAATATCTTAAGTGAGTTCAGGCCGATGCGGTGCGATAAAGTCGCGCTTAACAATTGGGTCATGATTATGCCTTGTGCTTGTTCATGAAACCGCAGTCTATCCGGTTTTTCCAGTGCCAAACCCAATGTCCGGCGGCACTGAGCGGCCCCCAGGATGCAACAGCGTGCTTCGGTCCGGTGGCCAACAAATAGAGCGATCTTTTGCGCGGACGATAGCGGATGAACGCGCCGTTGTTCATGCTGGCGATTAGATTGTGCGCCAGGACCGGACCGGCTAACACTGCATGAACACCTGAACGTGTCATGATGGTTTCGGCTCGTGCGCATACATCACCGGCGGAAAATACTTTCGGGTGGGTAAGGCTGCGATGGGTCGCATCCACGCTGATGTAGCCGTGCTCGTCGAGCCCGAGTTTCGATGTCTTTAACCAGTAGGGCGGCGTTGAGCCGGTCGCCGCAATGACGGTATCGGCCTTCAAGTGTTGACCGTTGCCCAGCAACACGCCGTCTTCGACACCAACGGCAAGCGACTCATGCAGGGTAATGCCGCGTTGTTCCAGTAATTTTCGTACACGCCTGATTACTGCAGATGCATGACCCGACAGTATTCCATTTTCAGAAGCGACCAGGGTGACTGCGGAGCCGGGGGCACTTTTGCTGAATGCATATTGCGCTGCCAGCACAATCTCTACGCCAGCAGCGCCTCCACCGACCACGATCAGGTGATAATTGCTTGTTTTTGTGGCTTCAGTGACTATCTTCGGCCAGCGCTGTACAAACTGGTCCAATGGTTTGATTGGCAGCAACCTGTCTCCCAGTGCTTCCAGCCAGGACAGATCGGCTTCGCCGCCAACATCAAGAGAAAGTAAACCATAGTCCAGGGGGGTGCCATCGGACAGTGCGACACACCGGCGGTTGGCATCCATCCCTGCAACATGATCGATGATTAACTCAACGCCCGCTGCCTCGGCTAGTGGTCGTAGATCGATCTGGCAGTCGGGCAGGCTGTAATGCCCGGCCATCCATCCCGGCAGCATCCCGGAATAAGTTTGCTTTACAGTTGGGGTAATCATCACCACATCGGTGATTGAGCGGTGTGCGGCCAATGCGTGCAGAACACTCAGGTGCGCGTGACCTCCGCCAGCCAGAATCAGACGATGCATGGTGTAATTTTCTTATAGGTAATAGGCCATAGTCGTATTCACGCGCCAAAACCTTACACATGGTTGTAAGAATGCGACCTTAGGATACGACTGACCTCGGTCAACATACAATATGGAAGTTACACTCATGGGCAAACCACTAATTGGCGTTTTGGGCGGCAGCGGTCTTTACCGGATGGATGCGCTGACCGAAGCGCAAGAGCAGGTCATAGATACACCGTTCGGCAGGCCTTCCGATGTCATCATTACGGGGAAAGTCGATGGTGTTGAAGTCGCGTTTTTGGCGAGACATGGCAGAGGGCACAAGCTGATACCGACCGAAGTGCCGTATCGTGCCAATATCTACGCGCTCAAATCGCTGGGGATACGTTACCTGATCTCGGTGTCTGCGGTCGGTTCTTTGCGCGAGGAAATGCGTCCGCTTGACATGGTATTACCGGACCAGTTTATCGACCTGACGAAGTTTCGAGTGTCTACTTTTTTTGGCGATGGGGCAGTTGCGCATGTGTCAATGGCTCAGCCGGTCTGCCCGGCCTTATCCGGGCTGCTTGCACAAGCTGTAGAGGCACAAAACTTTGCCGACCTGAAACTGCATCGAAGCGCGACCTATGTCTGCATCGAGGGACCTTCGTTCTCATCGGCAGCTGAATCGCACTGGTATCGAAGCATGGGCGCAAGCGTCATTGGCATGACCAATATGCCGGAAGCCAAACTGGCACGAGAAGCCCAAATCGCTTATGCCACACTGGCATTGGTCACCGATTATGACTGCTGGCATCCCAAAGAGGCGCATGTCACTGCCAACATGGCAATCGCCAACCTGATGAAGAATGCCGAACATGCACAGCACGTCCTGGTCAACGCGATCAACTTGATTTCCCAAGCGCAGCCAAAATCGATCGCACATAGCGCACTTGTCGGTGGATTGGTCACACCTGTAGATGCTATGACATCATATGTGAAGGAGCGACTCGATGCGATTCTGCAAACCTGAGAGGTTCCGACTGGACTAAGATAAATCTGCAAAACGTGAAACACGACGAGCTAGTCATAATCTCTTGCGCAGAAGCCGTCAGTTGTTGATCACATAAATGGCCGGGATTTTGTCGAATCGCCTTGGAGGCGCCGCATCATGCAAAAAGTCCGCTTAGTAGCGGGCTTGTTATCTGTTTGATTAGTTATTGGTGCGTGTCGCCAGGTTGTGTTTGTTTGGTCCCTTTGTTTACACAACAGGATGGCGGGCGCTATGTCATTTATTCAGGGCTGGTTCGACGGCGCCAGAGGAAGTAAAGCAACGGGATTACCAGCAGGGTCAAAGCAGTGGAGGCGAATGTTCCGAAAATAAGCGACACGGCCAGGCCACCAAACACGGGATCGGTAACCATGATCGCAGAACCCAGAATGATTGCCAGTGCCGTCAGCAGTATCGGTCTGAAACGAATCGCCCCAGCCTCAATCACCGCTTCTTTCACGCTAAGACCGCGTGCTTCATGCTCAATAATGAAGTCTATCAGGAGCAATGAGTTTCGTACCACAATCCCTGCCAACGCTATGACACCGATCATCGATGTGGCAGTGAAAGCCTGATGCGTGATCCAGTGACCGGGAAAGACGCCGACCAGGGTCAGCGGTATCGCGCCCATAACGATCATGGGGATCATGAATGATTTGTAATAGCCAACCAATACCAGATATATCAGCACCAGCGCCACAATGAAGGCACTCCCCAGATCGCGGAACACATCCAGGGTAAGTCGCATCTCGCCACCCCACAAAATCTGGTATTTGGTCACGTCACTGGGTTGGGCTTCATTGAATCTCAGATTGCCCGTTGTAAAATGTTCGCCAGCCACAGTTTTGTTGTCCAGCATCTTGTCCAGTGCGAGCACGGCATAGACCGGACTGGAACGCAGCAATTCGCCACCGACCATGACGACTTGATGCTGATCGCGGTCATAGATTGGTTTGGCGGCAATCACCCGGTTCATGGTGGCGATCGATGACAATGGAACTTGTTGGCCCATGGCATTGACTACCGAAAGAGACAATATCTGGCCCGGCGATTGACGCTCGGAGCGGGGCAGACGCACAGTCAGGTTGATCGGCTCCCTGGCATCCTCGATATGCAGTGCGCCAAGCGAAAATCCGCTTACATAATCATGAATCAATTTGGCTACCTGTGCCGGGGCAACGCCTGCCAGCGCAGCCTTTTCCGCATCCACACGGATCTCGTAACTTTCCACGTTTGTCGTTACCGAATCGTCAGCATTGATGATGCCGTAGATATTGTTGAAATCTTCCCTGACAACTGCTGCCGCTGCGCGCAGCTTGTTGTAATCTGGGCCATATAGCTCTGCAAGGATTTGCGATTGCACCGGTGGGCCCGGCGGCGTCTCATACAGTTTGATCTGGGTATCCGGGAAAAGCTTTCTGACCGGCATCAGCGCTTCGTTAAATGCGGATACGATCTCGTGCGAGCTTTCCGAGCGATCGTTTTTGTCGATGAGATTGACACGGATCTGGGCAAGATTTTCCCCGCGCTTCAGGATGTCCCCGCGCACCAGCGCTGCAAAATCCACTGTAGCGGTAACACCGAGGAAAGTCTGGTAATTGACGACATATCGGGTATGCGCGAGGACATCGCCCACAGCCCGGGCAACCTGGTCAGTACGTGCCAGAGCCGTCCCCGCAGGGGTGTCAACTTCGAGCAGGAACGTATTGGTGTTGTCGTTAGGCAGCATTTTCAGTTCCACACCCAGCGCACTAAGCGGTCCGTTCATCCCTGAAGGGCGAATGAACTGCCATAACGGCTGCAACATGGCGAGCGTCAAGAGGACCGCCACAATCAGGAAAAGCCAGTTGCGTCGTTTGCTATTGTTGAGAAAGGGTGTGATCACACTGATATAGGCGCGGTGCAAAGGATCTTGCGGTTGCGCGTCCTGTTCTTCCATCGTGGGTGACTTCTCAAGTTCTGCCATTGCCTTGCCCTTGAGCATGCGGTATGCCGCCCATGGCACCACCATATAGGCGATCAGCAACGATGCAATCATTGCGACCGGCACGTTGAACGGGATAGGTTGCATGAAAGGCCCCATCATCCCGGTGACGAAAGCCATCGGAATGAACGCCAGGATGACCGCAATCGTGGCTACGTTGGTCGGGTTGCCGATCTCGTTGGTGGCGCGCACAAGCGCTTCCTTGAAATCCGTAGCACCGCCATGATGCAGATGGCGATGGATGTTTTCCACGACCACAATCGCGGCATCTACCAAAAGACCCAGCGACAGGATCAATGCGAACAGCGTGATGCGATTCATGGTTTGACCGGCCACCAGGCCTACCGTCAGTACGACGAACAGGATCAACGGCACGGTCAGGGTGACGATGGCCGCTTCGCGCCAGCCCAAAAAGAAAAGCAAAACAACGACAACCGAGGCGATCGCGATCCCCAGATGCTCGACCAGTGTATTCACAGCATCGTTCGCTTTCGCACCATCATCGCGAGTGACAGTTACACTAACACCTTCCGGGATGGCTTCACGCTTGAGCTTGTCAAGTTTTGCAATCACTGCATTGGCAACGACTACCGCATTGGTTCCGGATTTTTTCGCTATGGCGATGGTGACTGCCGGCGCATCACCCTTGAAAGCAGGGTGCTTTTTTCCTGATCCGAAGGCGAAATGTGAGGATGAATCCACTTCAGCGGGCCCGTCTACGATACGTGCAACATCCTTGAGAAATACAGGTCGACCTTTGGGAGCGCCCAGCACGATGTCGCCTACTTCGCGGGCATTTTTAAGGAAACCATTGAAGCGTAGCGGGGTATTCTTGTTGTTGTCGACCAATTCACCCGCAGGCATGGAAATATTGGTGGCATTCAACATGCGATCGACCTGATCAAGCGCAAGTCCTGCGGCAGCCAGTTTCTGTGCATCGATGTCGATGCTCACCGCACGGGGACGTCCACCAACGAGCTCGGTAAAGGAAACACCCGGAATGTTGCGCAATTGCTCCAAAACATGCAATGCCACATAACGTAACTCGTAGTCGCTTTGTTTGGTTGAAGCGAGGGTCAACGTCATGATGGGCACATCGTCGACATTGATGGGTTTGACTATGGGTTGCATTGCGCCAGGGGGCATGCGATCCATGTTTTGCATCAACTGGTTATATAACTTGACCAGACTCTTTTCCTGGTCCTGGCCGACATCGAACTGTACTGTCACCACGCCATAGTCGTTGGCTGCGAAGCCGAAGGTATGTTTCACACCGGCCTGCGAGTTCATGATTGCCTCGAGCGGCTTGACGATGGTGTTCTCGACCTCGTCTGCTGTTGCACCCGGCTTGGCTACGATGATATTGGCGGCAGGAACGACGATCTGCGGGTTGTATTCACGCGGCGTCACCATCACCGCGACCAGACCAACCAGCGTGATGGCCAGCATGATCATCGCGGTAATCTTTGATGTCAGGAAGG
Organism: Gallionella sp.; assembly: GCA_039923775.1. Taxonomy (GTDB): domain Bacteria; phylum Pseudomonadota; class Gammaproteobacteria; order Burkholderiales; family Gallionellaceae; genus Gallionella. The sequence continues at coordinate 6,879 of JBDTCC010000062.1, forward strand.
TCTTCGCCAGTCGCCCCGCAAAGTTCAGGGGTTGATTGGCCCCGCTCATTGATTCTGGGCTCATGGCTGCTTGCTTTCAGTCTGATTGATCCGGTCACCCGAATCAAATCCGGCAGCGTTGCTTACCACGACTTTTTCTCCGGGATTGAGCCCGGCTTCGATTTCAATCGTGTCATCCTGCTCTCTGCCGATCCTGACCATGCGATAGTGGGCGATGCCGTCAGCATCGACCACGAACACGCCGGAAATGCCCGCGCGTTCAAGCAGTGCTGCCTTGGGCACGCTGATACCTTGTCTGCTGCCTACAGTGAAGCGCACACGGGCGAAAGTGCCGCTGCTGTATCCCTTGATACCGGGTACATCAAGTTTCACCAGATGAGTATGTGACATTGCATCCGCGGCTGAAACCAGCCTCACGATCTTGCCCGGCAGTGTATTGCCCGCGATTTCAACCGATGCGCTGCCGCCCATTTTCAGGTGTGAATAGGTTTCGTTGCTGACCGAGGTTTGAACCATCAGTTTGGCGGGGTTTTCGACTACAAGTACCGGTCTGCCCGGTGCTGCAAGGTCGCCTTTGTTGGCCATTTTTTGCGTCACGACGCCATTAATAGGGGAGCGCACTTCCGCATAGCGCAATTGCGACTCGGCGGTATTCAAACCTGCCTGGGCAGCATTTGCCTGACTTTGGGCGATGTTGTACTGCAATTTTATTTTATCGAATTGGACCTTCGGTATGGACTCTTCCTTGTACAGGTTGGAAAATCGCTCAAAGTCAGCTTTGGCATCGCTCAGTGCCGCATTTGCCTGGGCGAGACCGGCGCGTGCCTGATCAACTTGCCCCTTGATGTCTGTAGGATCGATGGAGAACAGCAATTGGCCCAATTTGACAGAATCGCCTTCATGCACCGGAATATCGTGGATGTAGCCCATCAGTCTTGATGCTACCTGAACTTGTTGCTCTGAAATGACCACACCCGGTGCACTATCTGCGACAGGAATTTCAGTCAGACTTAGCGTCAATGTCTGGGCGTTCACTGTTTTGTTCTGGCCCGCCACCGTTTGATCGTGAGGCTGGCAACCTGCCAGCGAAATAAACAGTGTTGCGGCTACAGTCAGCATTGATATGTCTTGCAACTTCATCATTTCTCTCCTTAATCCTGCATGCATCACAATTGGTCGCTATCGAGTTTCCCCACTGCGAGACGCAATGCGGAGCGTTGTATAGTCAATTGATAATGCGCAGCCACTTCATCTGCACGCGCCTTATCTAGTTGTGCCTGTGCGGCCAGCACCTCGACCATGGTGGTTACGCCGTTCGTATAGCGTTTGGCCACCAGTCGTTGGGCTTCCTCTGCCTGTGCGACCGCTGCGGTCCTGGCACTGACTCTTGATTCTGCCTCGACCGTTCCGCGCCAGGCGTCTGCCACCTGGAAGCGCACGCCTTCTTCAGCCTGTTTGAGCCTAGTCTGCAATTCTGACCGGGATGCTTCCGCACGTCCCACGGAACCGCGGGTAACACCCATATCGAATACATTCCAGGAGAGAACACCGGCTATGGTGTACGAGGAAGCAGCCTGCTGGAATGTCGGTGCATTCCAGTCTTGTCTGACAATTGCATTGAAATGCGGGTAATAGTCGGCACCTGCCACTTTCACGCTGGCACCCGCCGCGTCCAGTTGATTGCGCATTGCCAATAGACCCGGATTGTTCGCGACTGCCTCATCCTTCAGATTGGCTACATTCCCGCCCAATACGGTCGGCGTAAAATCAGGCCCGATATCGAGTTTTTCATCCAGAGACAAGCCTAACAACAAATGTAATTGATCAATCGCGGCGGCTTCACTACGCCGTGCTTCTTCCAGATGGACCCTGACATCGGCAAGATTTACCTGGGCGAACAACAAATCACTTCTCACGACCATTCCTTCGTTGAGCAAATTCTGTGTGGTCTTGACGTAAGCCTCGGCAGCCGTTTCTGCCTGTTGTGCCACGTTGACGTAGGCGTGCGCGGTATGAACGCCCTGATAGGCTTGTATGACGCGGAAGATGACCTGTTGGCGCGCTGCCTGATTACCCTGTTGGGCTGCTTTGATATAGGCCTTCGCCTGATCGACATAGCCTGAAATCATTCCGCCGTTATAGAGCGGTATCTGCAACTCCAGGCGTGTGTTGTAATTGGTTACAGGATTGGGATAGTTGAGGTTTGATGGTGCAACAGACAGCGAACCAGGACCGATGAACTCATTTGCGCCAAAATCGTTGAAAGTGGCATTGCGTTGTGACAACTTTAGGCCGAAGGCATTCAGTGCATCATTGGTCCGAGTGCCGGTCACGGAAGCGGTAAGTTTGGGCAAGCGCTGACCCTGAGCCTGGCTCAATGCCGATTCCGCCTGAGCCAATTGAGACTGGCTGGCCAGAATGTCGGGGTTCTGCCTGAGTGCAATATTCACGCACTGTTGCAGGTCTGCACCGAAGGCCATGCCTGCGGTGCACCACAAGAGTATCCCGCCTGCAAGCCTGGCCAAGTTTGACTTACTCAATAATTCCATCAGAGCCTCTCCAGTTCGTCATGCAATTTGTGTAAAAACCAACAATGTGGCAATTATATTAGAATTCTCTAATATACGCAAACCATGTCCGGTTAACTTACTTTCAGGCAGGAGATTGGCCTGGAAGGGTAGACTGGTATACGAACGAAAATCCCACCATCCACAGGGCCATGACCCAGTAGCCAAAAGCGGATGTGAACTGAGCCAGTACCATCACTGCCGCAGCGTTCGGTATCCAGTGCCAGGCCAGCTGAAAGACAAACAGACTCGCAGCCAGAATATTCCCCGTCAAAATCAATCTGTGTCCGAAACGGTAACCGTTTCCCTCCGGATTTCCCACGATGGGGAGAGGGCCACCGTGTAGTCGGCGTAATACCAAAACCACGACCAGCAACAGCAATGCGCCCACAATACGCCCGGGTATTCCTTGCTCCTGGGTAAAAGTACCAAAGAGTTCCAGCAGTATCCGCCCGACAGCTGCCACCCAACCCATCGCAAGCGTTTGCGGGATAAGGAACCAGGCAATGAAAATATTCAGTTCTGATAGTTTCATGTTTTGCTCCGGTGAAAAATACAGTTCAACTGTATCTCACTCTTGTTTGACATACCGACTCCCTTGAATTCTGTAATGTTTTTGTTATGGCATACCATTTTCGGAAACACCGTCATATGATGGTGTTGAATCACATCAGCGTAACCGCAGACTACTCCTGTTCGTTTGCCGGCGAAATATTTGCACTGATGATTTGAATTAGAATGGGCTTAATCCCTTCAAATTTTACTGGTACAAAACATGGCACGATACATCTACTGGGGAATCGCTATTGCCGCATTGCTCGTCATGGGCGTGGCATTTTTCCAGGGAGACAAACCTGTTGAGAATTCCGACTTGCCCTGGCATATCGGGCATCCGACTGCGGATACCATCAAGGTATTCGGTGTCACATTGGGACAAACCAGCACCGACGAGGCAGAACAGTACTTCAGAGAAGAGGCGAAGCCTATCCTGTTTAAATCACACAGCGGTAAACTGTCTGTGGAGGTCTTTTTTGAACAGGTCAATCTGGCCGGACTTAAAGCCAGGATAGTACTTAGTATCAAAGCACCGGATTCGGAACTGCCTGCCATGTTTGATCGGGGCTTGCGCATGAATGTCACCGGTAACGGCAAGGAGATTACCCTGACACCGGAGGACGCGGCCAAAATCTTCATGATGCCGATCAGCAGTCTGACTTACATGCCTTTGGTTCGTCTGGACGATGCGATATTCATCAAGCGATTTGGACAACCCGATCTGCGCATCAGGGAAAAGAAAAGCGGGGTGGTTCATTGGTTATATCCGCGGAACGGACTGGATATTGCGCTGGGGGGTGAAGAAAAACCATTGCTGCAATATGTTTCGCCCGATGATTTTGACAAGCTGGTCGACCCATTGTTGGCAAACGGCGAAATAGCCAAATAGCGACGGTTGCTTACCTGCATTTCCGGAAGCAGATTCAGGTAGGCGTGTTGTCACGGCATCATGTCTTCATCGTCATCCTGCAAGATACGATTGGCATTGCCTTCCATGTCCTCGTACTGCCCGTGTTTGACGGCCCAAATCATGATGGCGAAAAACACCAGCCCCAGGAACATCATGCCGGGAATCAAGCTGTAAATTACGCTCATGTCATCTCCTGTGGTTTTTCATGGTTGAACAGGTTGCGGATGCGTGCAGCATTGCCTATCACCACCAATGAACTGATAGGCATGCTGATCGCCGCCACCAGCGGATCCACCTTGGCCATCATCGCCAGCGGCACCATGATAACGTTATATATGAATGAAAGCCCGATGTTTTGCTTGATGGTAAGCAGGGTTCGGCGCGACAACAGTGTTGCCAAACGCACTTTATCCAGCCCGTTGTGCATCAGCACGATATCTGCACTTTCCACCGACACATCGGTCCCCGAACCGAGCGCTATACCCACATCGGCACGAATCAAGGCTGGCGCATCATTGACGCCGTCACCCACCATGGCCACCACCTCACCGGACTGTTGCAGGCGCTGAATCACGCTGTCCTTGTGTTGCGGCAATACTTCGGCGATTACTTCCATGCCGCCCAGCTGGCGCGCGATGGACTCTGCCACCACTTTGCGGTCCCCGCTCAGCAGGGTCATGCCTATTCCAGTCGCGCGCAACTCATTTACCAGTTGCTGTGCATCGCCGCGCAACCTGTCCACCATTGCAAACACCGCGACATGCACGGTGCCTAACGCGCAGTGCACACAACTCATAGCCTGCGTTTCGAGTTCGATCGCGTGCGCCTGCAATCCCGTATTGGGTTCGATGCCGTTGCGGGCCAACCATTCCAGGCTGCCCAGAAACACGAATTTTCCGTCCACCTCTGCCTGCACACCCAGCCCGGCGGTGGCCTGAAATCCCTGCACAGCGACATTGCGAAAATTCAACTGTCGCCTGTCCGCCTCGATGACAATTGCCCGGGCAGCAGCATGTTCACTGTATCGTTCCACTGCGGCTGCGAAGCGCAATATGTCCGATATTTCCACATCGGGGGCAGAATACATAAAAGCCACGCTCATTTTGCCTTCGGTCAACGTGCCGGTCTTATCAAAAACAAAATGGGTGACCTTGGACAGGGTCTCCAACACCAGACCGTTTCTGACCAATATACCGTGCCTGGCTCCCAGACCCGAGGCCACAGCAATCGACATCGGCGTTGCCATACCCAGTGCGCAAGGGCAGGTGATGATCAGCACCGAAGTCGCCGCCATCAACGCAAGTTCAAAACTTTTGTCGAACCAAATCAGAAAAGTCAGCGTCGCACAAACCAGCGTCACCAGTACAAACCAGGGCACAATGGTATCGGCCAATCGTTGTATCGGCGCTTTGGAAGCCTGCGCCTCTTCGACCAGCCGGATGATTTTCGCCAGTGTGGTCTCCTGCAAAGTCGAACTCACCTCAACCAGCAAAGCTCCATTGGTATTCACGGTTCCGGAACTGACCTTTGCCCCGGCAGATTTGCTTACCGGTGCGGATTCGCCGCTCAGCATGGATTCATCAACTGCGCTCCGGCCTTCAAGCACGATACCGTCCACCGGCACTTTGTAACCGGGCTTGATCAAAACATGGTCGCCTGGCCTGACTGCGCGCGTCGACTTGATCTGCTCATTGCCATTCTGCATGACGGTTGCCACGCGCGGCTGCAATTCCGTCAGTCGCTTGGTGGCGGACAGGGCCTGGTGGCGGAACATGCCTTCCAGATAGCGACCGATCAGGATTACAAAAATCAGATTGGTGACAGTATCAAAATATACCGCGCCGATCTTGTTTGCCGTCACCGTGATATAGGTCGAATAGGCATAAGTCACGATCAGGCCGATGGTGATCGGCAAATCCATGGTGAGTCGACCCGCGCGCAAACCGCCGATTGCACCTCGGTAAAATGGATAACCCGAATACAACAGGGTCGGGGTCGCCAATACGAAACCCATCCAGTAGAAGAACTCGCGGAACTCGCCTTTATCTGCACCGCTGTACAGCGCGATCGAGATCCAGATCAGGTTCATCATTGCAAAGCCGGCGAAGAACAGGCGAAACAGCATGCTGCGGTTGGACTTCTTGATGACGCCTTCCGCATTTTCCTGATCGTAAGGCACGGCTGAATAGCCTATCCTGGCAAGGGCGCGGATCAGATTGGACAGTTTGTTGAGTTTGCTGTCCCAGCGCAGATGTATGCGCTTGGCGGCCAGATTAACATTAGCCAACCGAACGCCCGGCTCGCGCTGCAGCACGCGTTCAATCAGCCACACACAGGCAGGACAATGAATACCCTCGACAAGCAGGTGAATATCGCGCAGGTCGCCGGAACGGGTGATGAATTCCTGCTGCACCTCGTCCAGGTCATAAATGTCGATGTCCTTGGGCGGTTCAGGAGGAGGAGCGAGCAGTACCCCTTCCGGGGTACGCTGGTAATAGCCTTGCAATCCGGCCTCAAAAATAGTCGTACATACAGACTGACAGCCAAGACAACAGAAGTCGCGTTCCACCCCACTGAGCAGGGCGTGGTAACTTGCGCCGGGACCGACAGGCAAGCCGCAATGAAAACAGTTAGAAATGCTGTTTGTGCTGTGCAGATTCATCAATGCCACAGGCTAGTTTGTGGCACCTGTGTCTGAAACCAGGATCTTGCTGCTCTCCGCATCGAACACATCATTGCCTCGTGTGACACGCATGTGTAACTCCCAGTAGCCCTTGAGCGGGAAGCTGATATAGCCCTGATATTTTCCGGAAGAAACTTCTCTGAAGGTGATCGGGAAGTCCTTGTTCGCGTCGGAAGCGCGATAGGCCAATACATTTATTTCGCCGCTCACCGGCGCACCGAGGCGATCGTTGATATCGATTTCATAGGAGGCCGGTGTGCCAAGCACCACATTTTTTGGCGGCTTAATGGTGAATTTCCAGGCCAGCACTTTTTGCGCCTGCATGTTCCCTATCGTTTCTGCATCGGATTTTCGATCTTTGGTGTTGTACTCGTAAACCACCAAGGTGGAGCGGCCGTGCAAGGCGTACCCGATCAGCACAACATTCACCAGTACTGCCGTGACCACCACACCAACCATGCCAAGGAACCATGGGTTGCGCCAGCCATTCTTGTTATATTGAGAAATCATGCTTTCATTCCTTATCTAGCCTTGTTCAGGGCTTGGGGGCATTGAATTTGGAGCTGTATTCCGCTTCAATTGAGGGATCTTCCGTACTTCGTACGTGGAACTCAATCCGGGTCACTTCCTTTCTAATATTCTGACCAGATGCCCTGACGAAGATCGTAAACGAAGTGCCACGACCATGATGGGTCAGCAGTGGCTGCTCGGCACCAATGATGATCTGCCCCGGCACACCGTGCTCGGCAGTCACACGCACATGCAGATCCTTATCGGTCTTGTTGAGTATCTTGAATTCATATTTGTTTTGAATATCACCATTACTCATGGTGACGAATAATGGCTGGCGTTCCGGGATCACCCGAAGCGTCATCGCGCCCATGTGGGTCAAGCCGTATACGATGCCGCTTAACGCGAGGATGACAATTCCGATGTAAACCCAGGTACGCGGGTGCTGGTAGAGTTTTTTAACCGGCTTGCCATCTATTTCATCCAGTGAGGCGTAGCGGATCAATCCGCGCGGACGGCCAATCTTGTCCATGACAGAGTCGCATGCGTCCAGGCACAGACCGCAGGTGATACAACCCAGCTGCTGGCCTTCACGGATGTCCACCCCGGTCGGACAGACTTGCACGCACTGAAAACAGTCGATGCAGTCGCCTTTACCCTGCGTGCCGATTACTGAACCCCGCTGTAGTTTGCCGCGCGGTTCACCGCGTTTGGCATCATAGGTTGGCATGATGGTCTGGCTATCCGACATCACCGCCTGGATACGAGCATAGGGACACAGCCAGAAGCAGGTTTGTTCACGCAACAGGCCGGCCAGAGTGTATGTTCCGCCAATGAACATAATGAGCGTTACCCAGCCCACCATTGGCAACTCCAAGTTCAGCAGGTTGCGCCAATAGTCGAAGGCATCGACGAACCAGATTGAAAAACTGATACCAGTCAATGCCGCGATCATCAGCCAGATCGAATGCTTGATGAATTTCAAGCGGATCTTATTGAAATTCCAGGGGGCAATATCCAGTTTGCGCCGTTGCGTGGGATTTCCTTCGACCTTTTCCTCTATCCAGGTAAATGCATCTGTCCACACCGTTTGAAAACAAAAGTAGCCACAGAATACCCTTGAAGCGACGGAAGTTACCGCAAACAAGGTCATGGCCAACAATAATAGCAGCAATGACAACATCCAGATATCCTGGGGCAATACTGTCAGATTGAAAAAGTGAAATTGACGGTTCCCTATGTCGAACAGTATGGCTTGCTTGCCGTTCCAGCGTACATAGGGAACAAGAAAGAACAACAGCCAGAGCGAGCCGGTCAGGTATTTCACCGAACGGTAAAATCCCGGCATGCGTTTGGCATGGACGGTCTTGTCACCCAGATTGACGTTCCAGGTCTCGAACTCCTGATAGATCTCGGTTACGCTGCCTGCGTCCTTTTGTTCGTGCTCTTTTTCCATGCCTAAATTCCTAATATCCAGGCTACACAGTAAATGTAACCACACCGGCTAACGAAAGAATTGTATAGCCCTCACGCAAATCAACTTGTTGTAAACTTGCAGGTATCACAAAGTAAAAAGGAGGAGATATTAAACTCCTCCTTTCATACAGCGGTTGATCTAATTACTGGCTGTCTTTAGGCTTTGGTCGCATTTCTATATACCACATAAAGCAACCAGTTCATTACCACGGCACTGCAAGCAACACCGATGATTACACCCCATTCCCCCAAGTTCGTCACACCAGGATCGCCACACAATGCGTGACGTCTTGTGCATGGATAAGGGTTATTTTGCTGTCATTGCCGATGCGACGGGTTCGTCGGGTTGGCCCCCGCCAAACTTGTAAACATATACGGCCAGTTTCTTGATGTCGTCATCGCTCAATTTTCCAGCAGCGGTAAAACTGGGCATGACGGCGACGCGCGCCTTGGGATCGCCGGAATTCACGCCATAGGTTATGGTGCGTTGAATACCCTTCAATGAGCTTTCAAAACGCCAGACCTTGTCGGTCAGATTGGCGGAGCCCATAGCCTGCATCCCCTTGGCATCGGCACCATGACATCCGGTACAGTCACTTTCCATGAAGACCTTCTTGCCGGCAGCAACCACAGGATCGGCATCCGCTATGGCCTTGCTCTCTGCGCTCATCGCCTTGACATATTTGGCCACATCTTCGATTTGAGTTGCGGACAAAGTATCCTTGTGCGCGATCATCATGCCCTGCCGCCCGCCGGAAATCGTGGTGTAGATGTCGTCGATCTTGCCCCCATATAACCAGTCGTCGTCGTCCAGTACCGGTGCAAACAGGCCTTCCTTGTCCGTGGTGCCCACACCATTGGTGCCATGACAGGGCGCGCAGTTATCGCCGAACAGAACCTTGCCGGATCGCTTCACATACTCGGTCAGATCACTGTCGGCAAGGATGGCTGCCGGCGCCAGATTTTTGATCTTGGCTTCATATTTTCCGCGTATCGCATCCACTTCGCTCTTGTCGGCAGCCTCTTCCTTGATTGCCGTCCACCCTCCCAGACCTTTGAAGAAGGTGTTGGAAGTCGGGATGGGAACGGATGGATAATACAGCCAATACACCACTATCCAGATCGCGCTGGCAGTCAGGGCCAGCATCCACCATCTGGGCGGCTGATTGGTAAAGTCAGCCAGATCGTCGTCCCACACGTGCCCGGTTGTTGTTGGGTCATTTTTATCGTGCTTTTCACTCATTATTTTTCTCCCGCGTGGAAATGCTCATCGTCATCCAACGCCATACTGCGCAGTGACTCGAATTTGTCTTTGTTTGCAGGCCGGAACACCATGAAATAGACGTAGACCATGGCGACGAACACCAATGCGGAAAAATATACGCCCAACCAGTCATTCGTTGTCATGGCCCCCACGTCCATGCCCAGATATTCCATCAGCTTAATCACGGTAATCGACGCCTTCGTTGAACTTGATCTGATTGCCCAGGCCTTGCAGGTAAGCAATGACTGCATCCATCTCGGTCTTGCCTTCCACTGCAGCTGTTGCGCTGGCGATATCCGCATCGGTATAGGGAGCAGGGTAGAAAGGCATCTCGCGCATCACCTTCATGGTTTTGGCCACTTCCGCCGGATCCACCTTGTTGTTGGCCAGCCAGAAAAAGTTGGGCATCACCGATTCAGGAACAACATCGCGGGGATGACTCAGGTGACGGCGGTGCCACTCATCGGAATATTTTCCGCCGACACGCGCCAAATCCGGCCCGGTACGTTTGGACCCCCATTGGAACGGATGGTCATACATGGACTCGGAGGACACGGAATAGTGGCCGTAACGATCCTTTTCGTCGCGAAACGGACGTATCATCTGCGAGTGGCAAAGGTAGCAGCCGTTGCTGATGTAAACTGCCCTTCCGGCCAGTTCCAGCGGCTTGTACGGACGTACGCCGTCGCCCGGTTTCCAGTCATCCAGTGACTCGCCCGGCTTCCGGTCCCAGACGATGGGGGACGTGTCGCCGGCACTTTTCAGTGATGCCTTTACGTTGGGCGAAAGATGGGTCATGGTCGTGTCCAGGTAAAATAGCGGCACGATTTCCACCAGGCCTCCCACCGCAACCGCAAGTGCAATCATGATGGCCAGCTTGACGGTGCTGCGTTCCAGCGAGTCTTGAAATTTTGTTGAATATATTTTGCCGTGATCAGACATGTCGCACTCCTTAAGCTTTAGCGGGAACGGCTTCGGTGCTGCGCGCACCGCTTGCCTGGCGTACAGTCATCACCACGTTGTACAACATGACCCATGCACCCAGGTTGAAGATAACACCACCGACGGTACGCATCGCATAGTAGGGATGCATGGCGGAAACGGACTCAACGAAGGTGTAGGTCAGTGCGCCGTATTCGTCATAATCGCGCCACATCAGCCCCTGCATGATGCCGGACACCCACATCGCCACGACATAGATAACGGCGCCGATCGTTGCCATCCAGAAGTGCACATTGACCAGACGGTCGGAATACATTTCGGTATGCCACAGTTTCTTGATCATATGGTAGATCGCACCCACGGAAACCATCACCACCCAACCCAGTGCGCCGGAATGGACGTGACCGATGGTCCAGTCGGTGTAGTGTGACAATGCGTTCACGGTCTTGATCGACATCACCGGTCCCTCGAAGGTGGACATCGCATAGAACGCCAGCGACACCACCAGGAACCGCAGGATGTAGTCGGTGCGCAGACGATCCCATGCACCCGACAAAGTCATCATTCCGTTCATCGCACCACCCCAGGACGGTATGATCATGGCTAGGGATATCCCCGCGCCCAAAGAACCGGCCCAGTCAGGCAATGCGGTGTATTGCAGATGGTGCGCGCCCAACCATACATAACCGAAGGTCAGGGTCCAGAAGTGCAATACGGACAGACGGTATGAATAGATAGGCCGATTGGCTTGCTTGGGCACAAAATAGTACATGATGCCCAAAAAGCCTGCGGTGAGATAGAAGCCCACTGCGTTGTGGCCCCACCACCATTGGATCATGGCATCCTGCACGCCTGAAAAAATGGAATAGGACCTGGTCAGGCTGACAGGGATCGCCAGGCTGTTCACCACGTGCAGATAGGTGATCATGATGATCATGCTCATGAAGAACCAGTTCGATACATAGATGTGCGAACTCTTGCGTATCGCGACTGTCATGATGTAATTCAAACCGAACGCCAACCAGACCACGGCGATCATAATATCGATCGGCCATTCCAGTTCCGCGTATTCCTTACTCTGGGTAATTCCGAGCGGCAAAGTGATTATGGCCAGCACGATGATCAGATTCCAGCCCCAGAAGGTAAACCACGCCAGGCCGTTGCTCCAAAGTTTAACCGCCCCAGTGCGTTGCACTATGTAAAATCCGGTCGCCATCAGGGTGCTACCACCAAACGCAAAAATCACTGAGTTGGTATGAAGCGGGCGCAGTCTCCCAAAGGTAATGTAAGGGATATCAAAATTCATTACCGGCCATGCCAATTCGGATGCGATATACACACCGAGCAACGTGCCAATAACCAGATATATGACGGCCGCGATGGAGAACCATCTGACCACGTCCATATCGTATTTGACTGGTATCGATTGAGTTGCTTCCACAGTATTTCTCCCTATTGAGCTAAATTATTCATCGTGTCTACCCTGAGGAAGATATTGGCACGAGCGTTTATTCAGGCTTTTACATCGATCCATAATCCAGAAAATGCAACGGCTATTCAAGTTCAGACTCATAAACCGATATCGTTGAACTGTTAAACGTTGTATCCGGGCACAACAAAACGTATCAAATTGTTACCGGTTTTCAGTATATCCCGCAATGCTAATATGGGCAATAATTTCATTGTCAGTGATGCGCATAAAATTATTTAATATATTTGTTATGTATGTTATATAGTCCCGTATCTATTAGTCAAGGACTTATTTTATGCAAGGATGGTAAAGCGTAGTTAACGGAACTTGGCAGGACTATTCAGGATCGAGAATAGAGCAGAAATGAAGAGAAAGTCGGTGTGTTAGCAGTGTAAATGTACAGTGCTATGTAAACGAATGTTACCTACCGATGGATAGCAACAATCTGATGTCCTGCACCAGCAGGTCAACGCGTTGCCCATAAGGGGAAAGAAGCAAGGGTTTGCCGCCCAAGCCTAACAAATAGGTCCCGTCGGAGTGATCCAGTGTATAGCTGCCGTGTTTGCCATACTGTTTTTGATATTTCACGCCAAAAGCCCTGGCCGCCTGGGATGTGGCTTGAGCATTCCCGTATAAGCCCAAAAATGAAGAATTGAACGACGGCACAAACTTTGCGAGCATCTCGGGATTATCTCGTTCTGGATCCAGTGTGACAAACAGGACCTGCACCCGGTTCGCATCCTTACCCAGCTGGCGCATCACCTGTGCCAAATCAGCCAATGTGGTGGGACATATCAACGGGCAGTGGGTATAACCAAAGAAAAGCACCACCACTTTCCCTCTGAAATCGGACAGGCTGTGTGGCTTGCCATTAAAGTCGACAAGGCGAAAATCGGCATGCCCATATTGCCAAGTGATGTCTTTTGCATGAAACGGCGAGGGCATCTCAGGTTTTCCACACGCGCTGATCAACGATAGCAGCATGATTAAAATTAAATTACGCATCATGGCTGGATGAGCCTTATACGTGGAGTGACGCACGGCAGAGTGATTATTCCCATAATTTATGAATCGACATGGCAACTACCCGTCCAGCCATTAACGGCAAATACATAACCCACCTTGACCAGTCCATAAATTCCAAATGCCATCACGATCAGGCCGGCCAATAAACGAACTCTGGGCGATTGTACCCAACGACGACAACGTTCCCAGAACAACCCGATGACCAGCAGATTGGGTAGGGTGCCCAATCCGAACGCCAGCATGATCAGCGCGCCGCTCTGTGGATGACCGCTGGCCAAGGCCGTCACCAGCACGCTGTAGACCAGTCCACACGGCAACCAGCCCCATATCATGCCGAGCAACAGCGCACGTAGCGGGGACGTGATCGGAAACAAAAGACGCGTCAGCGGTTGTAGGCGTTGCCATAACACACTGCCAACCCGCTCGATATGCCGCACCATGGTCCAAATCCCGGCGAGGTACAAGCCCAGCGCGATCAACATCAGGCTGGACAGCGCAAACAGCAAATGCTGAACAGGCACCACATCGCGAAATAGCAATCCGGCCTGACCGATAGCACCAACCAACGTGCCCGCCACGGTATAGCTGGCAATTCGCCCGCTGTTGTAAGCAAGATGAAACGGCCAGCGAGCGCCGACTTTCGGTAGTTGCCCGGTGAGGATGCCGACAATACTGCCGCACATTCCCAGACAATGTACGCCCCCGAGCAAACCGACAAAAAATACTGCGATGATGCTGAATTCAGTCATGCGCTCTTTCCTGTTCTAGCCAGAATAGCACCGGCCGTTTCAAATTCGAATACGCTGCAAATTCGCGGGCACCTGCAGATACTGAGCATGGAAACACGCAGGGCAATGGCACGTCAATGTGTAGTTTTGATGCGGTGATACCTGTCTCTTGATGCCGTATGCCCGCCTAGGTGGTACTCATTTCCAACCCGGATTCCGCAAAATAACCGGGGCAAGTTTGCCTTGTTAAGCCCTTGCTTGCACAAAATTTGTGCTACGATAAAAACGTTTGATTGGTACATTAATGATTTATAGGGCTACCGGGAGAAAAAAATGGCTATGATTACAACAATCTTTGCAGTGGGCACCGCAGTGGCGGCCGTTGTGTTTACCGTATGGATGCTTAAGCAGCTGTTTGTCACCCACTAACTTAAATACAGAACAAAACAAAATAACCAGCTTCGGCTGGTTATTTTGTTTTGGCTTGATAGCCATAGCGATTGCCGTTCCAATGCTATCCTGACATTGCCCGCCTGTATATTTGAGGGGTGAACTTTTTCCGTAGAATCCCCCCAAACGCACATTAATCATTCCTTAGTAGTTCCGAATAAAAGATGAGCAAAGCATTCACACGCGAACAAGATTCGGTCGATGACGAGGATACCCCGCCGACATCGGAGTTGCCCGTGTGTGTCAAGAACTATATCACCCCCAGCGGCCACCGCAGGTTGCAGGAAGAACTTGATCATTTATGGAAAGCGGAGCGCCCGGCTTTGGTCAAAACCATCACCTGGGCAGCCTCCAACGGTGATCGCTCCGAAAATGGCGATTATATCTACGGAAAAAAACGTCTGCGCGAAATTGACCGTCGTGTGCGATTTTTGCGCAAGCGCCTTGAGCTGGCCGAAGTAGTTGACCCGGCTCAGCGCGGTGAGTGTGGTCAGGTGTTTTTTGGTGCGACTGTGACGGTTTGCGACGCCAGCCGTTGTGAAAGCGCCTATAGCATTGTGGGCGTGGACGAGGCAAACGTGTCAGCCGGCCGGATCAGTTGGGTTTCCCCGCTGGCACGTGCGCTGCTTAAATTAAGCGAGGGGGAGGTTGCGATACTGCGCACGCCGACCGGAATCATTGAGCTCGAAGTGGTCAGTGTTGCTTATTGCAGGCTGGATTGAGCATTTTAATTGCAAGTCAGTACGCCATTTGACTGACGCTTTACGCTTAAGCGGAAGTTTGTTATGTTGCGAGCATGGCAGGTTATAAGTACGCGCGTTGATCGTCAGGGCTTTCCACAGCAAGCGGCGTCTGACATTATCTATCTGAGCAGGGTGCATGAATACAAGAAACCAACCGGTGATATCTACACATGGGCACAGGTCATTAAGAGATGACCAAATCATGAAATAATGATTGTGCCAAACGACGCGGATATCCGTACAATATTCCTGTCCAGTCAAGAACCAAACAACGTATTTAGGGAACCGCCATGAAGAAAATCGAAGCTGTGATCAAGCCTTTCAAGTTAGACGATGTACGCGAAGCACTTTCCGAAGTCGGTATAACCGGACTGACAGTCACCGAGGTGAAGGGTTTCGGCCGGCAAAAAGGTCACACCGAGTTATATCGCGGCGCCGAATACGTGGTCGACTTCCTGCCCAAGATCAAAATAGAGACAGTCATTGCGACTGATATGCTCGAAACCGCCATTGACGCCATTGTTAAGTCCGCGCATACCGGAAAAATCGGCGATGGCAAAATTTTTGTTACTTCAGTGGAACAGGTGATTCGCATCCGTACCGGCGAAACCGACGAATCCGCGCTCTAATCAATCCTCTGACAATTTCAGGTGGTCCGACGTACTGACCGCCTGACCCAGACCTGATCTCAGGAACATTGTCCCGCTCTCTGCCGACGTGGGACAATCGTGCCCCCTGTACAATTTCTGACTCACAGTCATGCTCAGCTACCGCCACGCCTTTCATGCCGGAAATCATGCCGATGTTCTAAAACACTACATCGAGGTGCTGTTGCTGCGCTATATGGCACAGAAGGACAAACCGTTCTGGTACATCGATACCCATGCCGGTGCGGCTTGTTATTCTTTGGATAGCGGTTATTCGTTGCAAAACGCGGAGTTTGAGAGCGGCATTGCACGGCTGTGGGAACGCGACGATTTGCCCGCATCTCTGGCGGAATACGTGGCACTGGTGAAACACATCAATCCCGATGGGCAGATGAAGGTCTATCCCGGTTCGCCGCTGGTAGCGCTGGAATTGTTGCGCGAGCAGGACAGGATGAGGCTGTTCGAACTGCACCCCACCGACAGCGAGATTCTGCAACAGAATTTTGTCGGCCATGGTACGCAGGTGCTGATACAGACTGCTGACGGATTCGGTGCGCTCAAAGCCCTGTTGCCGCCCCCGCCGCGCCGCGCGTTGGTGCTGATTGATCCGCCCTATGAAGACA
Source organism: Gallionella sp. (assembly GCA_039923775.1). Lineage (GTDB taxonomy): Bacteria > Pseudomonadota > Gammaproteobacteria > Burkholderiales > Gallionellaceae > Gallionella. The sequence continues at coordinate 23,474 of JBDTCC010000062.1, forward strand.
AGCAGGATTATCAGCGCGTGGTGTCGGCGTTGCGCGAGGGATTGAAGCGTTTCGCTATGGGAATGTATGCGGTGTGGTATCCGCAATTGCAGCGTGCCGAGGCGAGGCAATTACCCGAACAGCTCAAGAAACTCCCGGTGAAAAGCTGGCTGAATGTAACGCTCAGCGTGCAAGCGCCCGGCGCAGACGGTTTCGGCATGCATGGCAGCGGCATGTTCATCCTCAACCCCCCCTGGACCTTGCATGATGAGCTGCGGCAGGTGATGCCCTTTCTGGTTAAAGCACTGGGTTGGAACGGGGAGGGTAGTTTCGTGTTGGAACACGAAGAGGATGGATGAAACAATCAACTGTGCCTGATTTAAGACAGGCTGCAAGGCAAGATAACAGACGAATTACACTACTGTAGTCTATACTTCATAGAATGAAAATTACCAAATTATCGCTGGCCAGAAGCCTGGTTGAAACGCTTCCTTCCGGCGCCGCCGGGCTGTTCAATCCGTGGCGTGATTCTTGTCCGCATGATGCGGCCGGAAATGGTCCTGCCCAGAAGCTGGATCGGCTGGCGCTTCATCTTGACTGCAATCCAGAATTCATCCTTGCCGGGGAAGCACCAGGCTATCAAGGTTGTCGTTACAGTGGAATTGCTTTTACTAGCGAACGTTTGCTGGGCGAGGGAGCCATACCGCGTATTCCGGCTTTGACTGGCCGCTTGTCGACCAGACGATTGCCGTTTTCCGAGCCTTCGGCCACCATCGTTTGGAAAACACTCTATCGGCTTGGTATTGCAGATCGCACCCTGCTCTGGAATGCAATGCAGTTGCATCCCTATCGTCCGGATAATCTGTGGTCGAATAGAACACCCACCCCAGATGAGATCAAATTGGGCGAACCCGCGTTGCGGATACTGATTGAAACATTCCCGGCTTCCAGGATCGTTGCCGTGGGCAAGAAATCGGAAGGGCTGTTGCGCGATATGGGTATTCCGATTGCAGGCTCGGTTCGTCATCCGGCCAACGGAGGGGCAACGGCATTTGCGGCAGGGCTGAAGGACCTGATGTGAGCAAGGCAACGAGCGAATTCGATCCAAAACCGGTCATAGACAGCCTGCCGCTGCTACCGGGTGTTTATCGATTTTTCGACGGCAAAGGCGAAGTGCTGTATGTCGGCAAGGCCAATCAGTTGAAAAAACGCGTCACTTCGTATTTTCAGAAATCCAATGTCTCACCGCGCATCCGACTCATGGTGTCGCACATCAGACACATCGAAACCACCGTTACGCGCTCCGAAGCAGAAGCACTGCTGCTGGAAAACAACCTAATAAAATCATTAAGACCACGCTACAACATATTGTTTCGCGATGATAAGTCGTATCCGTATATTGTACTGACCGGCGACCATTTCCCGCGCCTGACCTACTATCGCGGCTCGCCGAATCGCCAGCATCAATACTTCGGACCTTATCCGAATGCGTACGCGGCAAAGGAAAGCATACAGTTGCTGCAAAGAATATTTCGTATCAGAACCTGCGAAAACAGCGTGTTCAACAATCGCACACGTCCTTGTCTGTTGCACCAGATCAATCGCTGTACTGCGCCTTGCGTGAAGCTGATTTCGGCGCAGGATTATCAGGCCGACATTCGCAATGCAGTGTTGTTGCTACAAGGTCGCCACCAGGAGATCGAGCAAACGTTGAATGCGGCGATGGAGCAGGCCGCGGCAGGACTGCATTACGAACAGGCCGCCGTCTTGCGCGACCAGTTGCGAGCCTTGCACACCGTACAGCAAAAGCAGTTCGTCGAGTCCACGGGTGGAGTGACTGATGCCGATATCATCGCGCTGGCGCTGCAGGATGGTCTGGTCTGCGTAAATCTGGCAATGGTTCGCGGTGGGCGGCATCTGGGCGACAAAAGCTTTTTCCCCGATCATGCCGAAGATTTGTCCGCAAACGAGATCGTGCAGGCCTTCATCGCACAGCATTATCTGAATCGTAGCGTGCCCTCTTTGCTGGTGCTGAATGCCGAGTGTGGCGACAAAACGCTTGCGCAATTGCTCAGCGAGCAGGCCGGTCATCCGGTGAAGATCAGTCTTGCGGCAGGGGGAGATCGCAAGCAATGGCTGGAAATGGCTGAACGGAATGCGCTGCTGGCCTTGCAACAACGCAAAGCACAGCAGGGCGGACAAAAGCTGCGCCTGGACAAACTGCGCGAATTGCTCAACATGCCTGACCTGCAGCGCATCGAGTGTTTCGACATCAGTCATACCATGGGCGAGGCGACACAGGCATCCTGCGTGGTATACGAGAACCTCGACATGCGCTCGTCTCAATATCGTCGCTACAACATCACCGGAATAACCCCTGGCGACGATTATGCCGCGATGCGTCAGGCATTGAATCGGCGCTACCAGAGGCTTGCCGAAGACGATCAAAAGGAGGAAAGTACGCGCCCGGATTTGATTCTGATTGATGGCGGTCTGGGGCAGTTGCATATCGCGATGGATGTCATGCATGAGCTTGGTTTGAACGATCTGTTTCTGGTCGGCGTCGCCAAAGGCGAAGAACGCAAAGCCGGTATGGAACAGCTGATTTACCCGGATGGGTCAGCGCGACAATTGCGCAGCGATGATCCGGCACTACACCTAATTCAGCAAATTCGTGATGAAGCCCATCGTTTTGCCATTACCGGGCATCGTGCCAAACGCGGCAAAGCGCGCACAGCATCGTCCCTGGAAGAAATTAGTGGAGTGGGGGATAGGCGGCGGCGCAGCCTGCTGACACACTTTGGCGGGTTGCGCGAAATCAGACAGGCCAGCATTGAACAGTTGTGTCAGGTCGAGGGAATCAGCAAATCGCTTGCCGAAGCAATTTACCAGCAGTTTCATTAAGAAAAATTCAATTATTTTGTTGCTGAATGGATTTGTCAGCAGCTACACTAGAACCATGCCTATCAATATCCCCAATCTGCTGACCTGGTTAAGAATCCTGCTTATCCCCGTGTTCGTTTCGTTTTTTTATCTTTCCAGCGACACGCTCAGCCCGCATCTGCAAAACATGATCAGCACCTGCGTATTCCTGTTGGCTGCGTTAACCGATTGGCTGGATGGATATCTGGCGCGCAAACTGGATCAGTTTTCCGAGTTCGGTGCGTTCCTTGACCCGGTGGCAGACAAGCTGATGGTCGCTGCCGCTTTGATCATACTGGTCAAGCTGGGACGCGCTGATGCGATTATTGCTTTCATCATCATCGGGCGCGAAATCACGATCTCGGCATTGCGCGAATGGATGGCGCAGCTTGGTGAAAGCAGAAGTGTCGCGGTTTCCATGTTGGGCAAGATTAAAACCACCGTGCAGATGCTTGCAGTTTTGTTGCTGCTGTATCACGACAAACTATTCGGGATCAATTGCCAGGCTATCGGTTCATGGCTTTTATATCTGGCAGCATTGCTGACGATATGGTCGATGGGTTACTACCTGATGCTCGCATCACCCAGACTCAAGAAACATCAAAAACAAAATTGATTTATAAGTCCGGGTCTGTATAATGCGCAGCCTTCGGGGTGTAGCGTAGCCTGGTAGCGCGCCTGCTTTGGGAGCAGGATGTCGGGAGTTCGAATCTCTCCACCCCGACCATATAGAGCAAGTATAAAATCGCCCAAGAAAAGAATTGTGCCCGTAGCTCAACCGGATAGAGCACCAGCCTTCT
>JBDTCC010000063.1:0-6474 GCA_039923775.1 Gallionella sp.
AAAACAGACGAAAAAGCTGATGGGCAATCACAAGGATAAAGCATGAGCAAAATCAAAATCGCCATCGCCGGCAGCAGCGGCCGTCTGGGGCGTATCTTGCTGGAGAACGTGTTTCAGTCTGATGACCTGGTGCTGCACGCCGCGCTGGAACACGGCAGCAGCGCGCTGCTGGGCAAGGATGCCGGTGAAATATTCGGCACGGCTTGCGGTGTCAAGGTCAGCGCGGATGTGCAGACAGCGCTGCGGGGTGCGGACGTGCTGATCGATTTCACCCGCCCCGAAGGCACCTTGCATCATCTCGATATCTGCCGGAAACTCGGTGTGAATATGGTGATCGGCACCACCGGTTTCAACGCGCAGCAAAAGGCCAGGCTGGGCGCGGCGGCGCAGCAGATCGGTGTGGTGTTCGCCCCCAACATGAGCATCGGCGTGAACCTGGTGTTCAAGCTGCTGGAAACGGCGTCGCGCGTATTGGCGCAAGGTTATGACATCGAGATCATCGAGGCGCATCACCGCCACAAGGTTGATGCGCCGTCAGGCACCGCGCTGGGCATGGGAGAAGTGATCGCGAAAACCCTGGGACGCGACCTGGAAAAATGCGCCGTGTACGGACGCGAGGGTGTCACCGGCGAGCGCGATCCATCCACCATCGGCTTCGCCACGGTGCGCGGCGGCGACATAGTCGGCGATCACACCGTCATGTTCGCGGGCACCGGTGAGCGCATCGAGATCACCCACAAGGCCAGCAGCCGCGTCACTTTTGCGCTGGGTGCGCTGCGTGCCGCGCGATTCCTGAAGGAACATCCGGCCGGCATGTACGACATGCAGGATGTGCTGGATCTGAAGTAGGGGATCAGCCCGGCAACTGTGTTTCTGTTGTGTGGTGTTCGATCAGCTTGTCGATGAAACTGCGCAGGAAGTGCAGGGGTTGCGCGCTGTGGAAACGTCCGGTCTCCAGCCCCCGACTGTAAGCGATCACTGTCGGGAAACCGCGTACCTTGTTCCGTCCCGCGATGCGCATGTTCTCGTCGGCATCGACCTTGGCCAGCACGAACTTTCCGTCGTATTCCTGGACCAGCTTTTCCAGCATCGGCCCCAGTACGCGGCACGGACTGCACCAATCCGCACCGATATCCAGCAATACCGGCACGTCATGGGAACGCGCCAGGACCAGTTCATCAAAGTTTGCTTCTTCTACGTCGTAACTGCGTTGCATGGCTTGGAATTGTCCGGATGGGTTGAGTGTTGCCGGTCGGGATTATAAGGTGCATTTTGCAATGCGACCATGAGACAGCGGGCTGGTCTGAAGTCTAAGCTTACGCGCAACGGCTGGCGCAACTATGCGGGCGAAAGGCCGGCACATTGCATTTGATAGCCTCCTGCCAATCGGCTATAATGTGCGCCAATTCAAAAGCGGGATGGACACACGGTTCGTCCCGCTTCTTTATGTAATCAGTGCTGTCAATCCTTCTTGGGGAGTCTTCCGGTGTCGCAAACGAATCCTGCCATTCTTGTTTTAGCCGATGGTACGGTGTTTCGCGGCATTTCCATCGGGGCTTCAGGCAGCAGTGTCGGCGAGGTGGTGTTCAACACCGCGATGACCGGCTACCAGGAAATTCTCACCGACCCGTCCTATTGCAAGCAGATCGTCACGCTGACCTGTCCCCATATCGGCAACGTCGGGGTGAACAACGAGGATGTGGAATCACGTCAGGTGTTCGCCAGCGGCCTGGTCATTCGCGACCTTTCCATGACGGTGAGCAATTTCCGCAGCACCAAATCCTTGCCTGATTACCTGAAAGCCAACAGTGTGGTGGCGATCGCAGGGATCGATACGCGCAAGCTGACACGCATCCTGCGCGAGAAGGGTGCGCAGAACGGCTGTATCGCGAGCGGGGATGATATTGAAGCCGCACTGGCGGCGGCACGCGGATTTGCCGGATTGGAAGGTATGGATCTTGCCAAAGAGGTGAGCTGCCCGAAATCCTATGGCTGGACACAGCGTGAATGGGAGCTGGGTGTCGGCTATCCGGAGACCGAGCATACGAAATTCCATGTGGTGGCTTACGACTTCGGCGTGAAGCGCAATATCCTGCGCATGCTGGCCGGGCGGGGGTGCCGCATCACTGTGGTGCCCGCGCAGACCACCGCGCAGGATGTGCTGGCATTGGAGCCGGACGGCGTGTTTCTGTCCAACGGGCCAGGCGATCCCGAGCCGTGCGATTACGCGATTGCGGCGACGAAAAAATTTATCGAGGCGGGCGTGCCGTTGTTCGGCATCTGTCTCGGCCACCAGATCATGGGTTTGGCCTTGGGTGGGAAAACCGTGAAGATGAAGTTCGGTCATCGCGGCGCGAACCATCCGGTGCAGGATACGCAGACCGGGCGCGTGATGATCACCAGCCAGAACCACGGCTTCGCGGTGGATGTTGAGACGCTGCCGAAGAATACGCGCGTCACGCATATATCGCTGTTCGACGGTACGCTGCAGGGTTTCGAATTGACCGATAAACCCGCGTTCTGCTTCCAGGGGCACCCGGAGGCGAGCCCGGGGCCGCATGATGTGGATTATTTGTTTGATCGCTTCGTTGCGATGATGGAGAAAAGTAAAAGCTGAGCCACAGAGTACACAGAGATCACAGAACTTTTTGTGCTCTTCTCGGTGTTCTCTGTGAACTCTGTGGCTAAAAGATTATGGCTAAAAGAACCGACATAAAAAGTATCCTGATCATTGGCGCCGGCCCGATCGTCATCGGGCAGGCGTGCGAGTTCGATTATTCCGGCGCACAGGCCTGCAAGGCGCTGCGCGAGGAAGGGTATCGCGTTGTGCTGGTGAACTCGAATCCCGCCACGATCATGACCGATCCGGAGATGGCCGATGCGACTTACATCGAGCCTATCACCTGGCAGATCGTGGAGAAGATCATCGCCAGGGAGAAGCCGGATGCGATCCTGCCGACCATGGGCGGACAGACCGCGCTGAACTGCGCGCTGGATCTGGCCAAACACGGTGTGCTGGAAAAATACAGCGTCGAAATGATAGGCGCGTCGCGCGATGCGATCGACAAGGCCGAAGACCGCGAAAAGTTCAAGCAGGCCATGACCAAGATCGGTCTGGCATCGGCCCGTTCCGCGATTGCGCACAGCATGGAGGAAGCATTGCAGGTGCAACAGGTGATGGGCTATCCGACCGTGATTCGTCCTTCCTTCACAATGGGCGGCAGCGGTGGCGGCATCGCCTACAACCGCGAGGAATTCGTCGAGATTTGCGAGCGCGGCCTGGAAGCATCTCCGACCAAGGAGTTGCTGATCGAGGAATCGCTGCTCGGCTGGAAAGAGTTCGAGATGGAGGTGGTGCGCGATCACGCCGACAATTGCATCATCATCTGTTCGATCGAAAATCTCGACCCGATGGGCGTGCATACCGGTGACTCGATCACCGTCGCGCCGGCGCAGACGCTGACCGACAAGGAATACCAGATCATGCGCGATGCATCAATCGCGGTGCTGCGCGAGATCGGCGTGGATACCGGCGGCTCCAACGTGCAGTTTGCGATCAACCCGGACGATGGGCGCATGGTGGTGATCGAGATGAACCCGCGCGTGTCCCGATCTTCGGCGCTGGCTTCCAAGGCGACCGGTTTCCCGATTGCGAAGATTGCCGCCAAGCTGGCGGTGGGCTATACGCTGGACGAGTTGAAGAACGATATTACCGGCGGTGCGACACCGGCTTCGTTCGAGCCGAGCATCGATTATGTGGTGACCAAGATTCCGCGCTTTGCGTTCGAAAAATTCCCGCAGGCCAACAGTCGCCTGACCACGCAGATGAAATCTGTGGGCGAGGTGATGGCGATAGGCCGGACTTTCCAGGAGTCGTTCCAGAAAGCCCTGCGCGGCCTGGAAGTCGGCGTAAACGGACTGGATGAAAAATACACCGACCTCGATGAGATTGCCGCCGAACTCGGCAGTCCCGGACCGGACCGTATCTGGGCAGTGGGCGATGCCTTCCGTCTCGGTATGAGCGTGGATGAGGTGTTCGCGCTGAGCAAGATCGATCCGTGGTTTCTGGTGCAGATCGAAGACCTGTTGCGCCAGGAAAAATCACTGGCGGGCCGCACGCTGGACAGTCTGAACGCGGATCAACTTCGTATCCTGAAACGCAGCGGTTTTGCCGATGCGCGTCTGGCCGTGTTGCTGGGTACCGATACCGGCGCGATGCGCGCCTACCGCCATGCGCTGGGCGTGCGCCCGGTTTACAAGCGTGTCGATACCTGCGCTGCGGAATTCTCCACCAACACCGCCTATATGTATTCCACCTACGAGGAGGAATGCGAGTCCCGGCCGACCAACAACAAGAAAATCATGGTGCTGGGCGGCGGGCCGAATCGTATCGGTCAGGGCATCGAGTTCGATTATTGCTGTGTGCACGCCGCGCTGGCGATGCGCGAAGACGGTTACGAAACCATCATGGTCAACTGCAATCCGGAAACTGTGTCCACGGACTACGATACGTCTGACCGTTTGTACTTCGAACCACTGACGCTGGAAGACGTGCTGGAAGTGGTGGCGGTGGAAAGGCCGATCGGGGTGATCGTGCAGTACGGCGGCCAGACCCCGCTGAGTCTGGCGCGCGGACTGGAACAGAACGGCGTGCCGATCATCGGTACAACACCCGACATGATCGACTGCGCGGAAGATCGTTCACGTTTCCAGCAAATGCTGCACAAGCTGAATTTGAAGCAGCCGCCCAACCGTACCGCATGCAACGTCGAAGAAGGCATCGCGGGCGTGGCGGAAATCGGTTATCCACTGGTGATGCGCCCTTCCAATGTGCTGGGCGGGCGCGCGATGGAAATCATCCACGCCCAGATCGATCTGGAACGTTACATGCGCGATGCGCAGGAAATGTCCGTCACCTATCCGGAGCGCATGCCGATTCTGCTGGACCGCTTTCTGGATGACGCGATTGAGGTGGACGTGGATGCGGTGTCCGACGGCAAGGATGTGCTCATCGGCGGCATCATGGAGCACGTTGAACAGGCCGGCGTACATTCCGGCGATTCGGCATGTTCGTTGCCGCCGTTCAGCTTGTCAAAGGCATTGCAGGACGAACTGCGCCGCCAGACCGTGGCAATGGCGAAAATGCTCAATGTGGTCGGGCTGATGAATGTGCAGTTCGCGATACAGGGCGAAACGGTGTATGTGCTGGAAGTAAATCCGCGCGCGTCCCGTACCGTGCCGTTCGTTTCCAAGGCGACCAGTATGCCGTTGGCAAAAATCGCCGCCCGTTGCATGGCCGGACAAAGCCTGGCACAGCAGGGCATCACCCGTGAGGTGATCCCGCCGTATTATTCGGTGAAAGAAGCGGTGTTCCCGTTCATCAAATTTCCCGGCGTGGATACCATTCTCGGGCCGGAAATGAAATCCACCGGTGAAGTGATGGGCGTGGGCGATACCTTCGCCGAAGCTTTTGTAAAATCACAACTGGCTGCCAGTGTGAAGCTGCCAAAAGATGGTAAAGTATTCATCAGCGTGCGCGAAGCCGACAAATCCGGGGTGGTGGAAATCGCCCGTTCGCTGGTACAGCTCGGGTTTACCCTGCGGGCAACGCGGGGCACGGCGGCGGTGATCAGTGCGGCGGGCATTGCGGTGGATGTGGTAAACAAAGTCGCCGAGGGCCGTCCGCATGTGGTGGACATGATCAAGAATGGCGAGATCAGCCTGATCATTAACACGGTGGACAGCAAGCCGTCCGTGATGCGCGATTCCTATTCCATCCGGCACGTGGCCTTGCAAGGGCGGGTAACTTATTACACTACGCTGGCGGGGGCTCGCGCCGCCTGTGTCGGGATGCAGCATTTGACCGCACTGAGCGTTTATGATTTGCAGAGTCAGCACAAAAGGATGGTCGCGGGCAGTTAGCTTTGGTTAAAAGCAATATGTCGCGACAGCCAGCTTAACGTCTGACACTGATAACCAACAATTAAGAGAGTTTCAACATGAGTAAAGTCCCGTTAACAGTATTGGGCGCAGAAAAATTGCGCGAAGAATTGCATAATCTCAAGACGGTAGAACGTCCCATGGTGATCAGCGCGATTTCTGAGGCGCGCGCGCAGGGCGACCTGTCTGAAAATGCAGAATATGATGCCGCCAAGGAAAAGCAGTCGTTTGTCGAGGGCCGTATCGTCGAGCTGGAATTCAAGCTGGGCAGCGCGCAGATCATCGATCCCAAGTCGCTCAACGCCGATGGGCGCTGTGTGTTCGGTTCAACCGTGATACTGGAAGACGTGAACAATGGCGATGTTGTTACCTATCAGATCGTCGGCGATGATGAGGCGGATATCAGGCACAGAAAAGTATCCATCAGTTCACCGATTGCCCGTGCGTTGATTGGCAAGTATAGCGGCGATATCGCCGAGGTGCAGGCGCCGGGTGGGGTGAGGGAATACGAAGTCGTAGAAGTCCAGTACATCT
>JBDTCC010000064.1:0-6663 GCA_039923775.1 Gallionella sp.
AAAGACGCTGATAGCCAATCATTCAGAGCGCTCGATGACAAGCAAAATAATTTTGTTGCTTCAGACTATGCGTTGGACAAGCACTATTTATATTGCAACGGGAAGATAGTAGAAGGCGCAACTGCGGATAATCTTCGGGAAATTCATATCAACAACAACACCTACTTGCTAAATGACACCCAGGTCATTTATGACGGTCGTGTCATGCGAGGGGCTAACCCCGGAAATTTTGGTGGTTTTGAAGGTGTTTCCAGTTGGACCTATTCGGTGAATGCGGGTCAATATCTTGTGTTTAGTCAGGGTTTCCCTTTGCCGGCCGTTGACAGGGGGACGTTCACACCGCTCAACAACTCTATTGCCAAAGACAAACAACATATTTTCAAGGGACAAGACCAAATATTACCGGGAGCGGACGTAGCAACTTTTGAACTTCTAAATGACAATGATTTTGGCAAAGACAAGTATCACGTCTATTACCTCGCCACAAAACTACCCTTCGCAATAAATGATGCCGATCCCGACAGTTTTAAAATCCTTCAGCGCGGTTACGTTAAAGACAAAAACCATGTCTACGTTGTTCATTTGTATGAAAGTGTCGAAAAGCTGGAAAAGGCTGATGCTGCCAGTTTTGAAGCGACACAATATGATGACATAACAAAATCGGAAGCAAGGGATGCAAGACACTACTATTATGGTGACAAAGTAGTGGGCGATAGATAATTTTATACTTTTGGCAAGTGCAAATCCTATAACAGGACGAACTGATCATCAGAATTCATTCTTGAAAGAGTACAGCAATTAAAATTATGCAAAACTCTGCTTTCAAAGCAAAACGTTTAACAATATTCATCGCATTGATGATGCTGTTGTCAATCCTGGGAGGATATGAACTCTCCCACTTGGTTTATGGAATGAATGGCGATTATCAGCAAAGAACAAAGAAGCTATTGGCAATGGAAAGAAACTTGGGGGACGCAACGGCTTCCTTGGGTCGGCAAATTCAAGAATGGAAGGATATGCTGCTGCGTAACAACGATGCGGAACTTTATAAAAAGCACAAGCTGGCATTCTTTGAATCTGGCCGTAAAGTACAAGAGGCATTGATGCGTACCAAAAGTGCCATGCAGGATGATGGCATGAATACCGCTGAAGTAGAACAGTTGCTTCTGGAACATCAATCATTAAGTTCAGATTATCTGTTTGCAAAATTTGCGCTGAAGTCCGGGAATAATAATTCCTACCTTGAAACCGACAAACTGGTTATTGGGATTGATCGCAGCCTGCAACAACACATTGCGAATGTAAGATCCCATATTGAGCGATTTACAGAGCTGCAATTAAAGAAACCGATACCCACACAGTGGAATCGCTACCTAATTGTCTTGCTAGGGGCATTGTCATTATTGGGTATGGCATTGATCGGTTTTTTATTTGCCCGCCGTTTTTGAGGTAATGATTCCCGGGATGTGAAATTGCAAATTTCAGCCTGGCATCATTGTGCTATCGTGTCATCGCAACAAGATTTGATGTCGTTATACATGACGTGATTTCGAGGAGCAAAAGCATGAGAGAAGTGCAGACCGGTTCATCGGGAAAAACGAAAAGCGTCACGATAGATTACCCGGCAGAGGCCAAAAACCCGCGCCGGAAATTTGGCGACATTTTTTTTGTCCCGGACAAGCTGCTACTGACAAATATGCTGCGCGCCATTGGCGATCCGCCCGTGCAGCTGGTTTTGTGGAATGGTCAGACTATCTCGAATCACAATGGAGACGAGGTTGCGCAGGTGCTCATCCGCGACCGCGGCGCACTGATGAAACTGATTGCCGATGCCGAACTTTACTTTGGTGAAATGTACTCGGCACAGCGCATTGAAATCCGCGGCAGCCTGCTGGAATTCCTCGAAGCGGTCTATCGCACCTTCCCTTTGCAAATCCAGGGCAAGATCGGCAAAAAATTATTGTCCCCGTTCTATGACGCGCGTCGCAACACGCTGAACGGATCACGCCGCAACATCCACCACCACTATGATATCGGCAACGATTTCTATAAACTCTGGCTCGATGAACGCATGCTGTACACCTGCGCATATTTTCCCGAGCCGGACACCGGCCTCGAAGAAGCACAGCTGGCCAAAATGGATCACGTATGTCGAAAGTTGAGACTGCAGCCGGGCGACCATGTAGTCGAGGCAGGCTGCGGGTGGGGAGCGCTGGCCATGCATATGGCCAAACACTACGGCGTGAAAGTAAGTGCCTACAATATTTCCAGCGAGCAGATCAGCTATGCACGGCAACGCGCCCGGGAAGAGGGGCTGGACGGACAGGTCGAGTTCATCGAGGACGATTACCGGAACGTCCTCGGCAAGTTTGATGCTTTCGTTTCGGTCGGCATGCTCGAGCATGTGGGAATCGATCATTATCAGGAACTGGGCGCGGTTATCAACCGTGTCCTGAAGGACAACGGGCGCGGCTTGATCCACAGCATAGGCCTGAATTTCCCGCGCCCGATGGACGCATGGACCGAGCGTCACATCTTTCCCGGCGCATGCCCGCCCAGCCTCGGGCAGATGATGGATATCTTCGAGCCTTTCGACTTCTCGATTCTGGATGTGGAAAATTTGCGGCTGCACTATGCCAAGACCCTGGAACACTGGTTGCAGCGCTACGAGAATAATGTCGAATGCGTGACTGCAATGTTCGACGCGGAATTTGTGCGCGCATGGCGTCTGTATCTCGCCGGGTCTCACACCGCTTTCAAGATGGGCGGCATGCAACTGTTCCAGGTGACCTTCGCCCGCGCCGACAACAACCAGATCCCGTGGACCCGGCAATATCTTTACGAACCCAAGCAGGAGGCCTCCGGTGGAAAGTTGTGACGTGCTGATCATCGGGGGCGGCCCCGCGGGTTCGAGTTGCGCATGGCAACTGCACAGCCGCCGGCTGGACGTGATGGTGATGGACAAAGCGACCTTCCCGCGCGACAAGGTCTGCGCCGGATGGATCACCCCGGCGGTGACCAAAGCGCTGCAACTCGACCACGAGGATTACGCACGGCAGCACGTGATGCAACCGATCACCGCGTTCCGTACCGGCCTGATCGATGGCAACGATGTGGAGACCAAGTATCCGGCTACGGTCAGTTACGGCATACGCCGCTGCGAGCTGGACAACTATCTGCTGCAACGTTCGGGAGCGCGCCTGCGTCAGGGTGAAGCGCTCAAATCCCTGCAGCGGGACGGCACAGGGTGGATCGTCAATGGCACCATTTCGACCCCGCTGGTCATCGGTGCGGGCGGGCATTTCTGTCCGGTGGCGCGCTCCATGGGTGCAAAGCTCGGGGCATCGGAACCGGCCATCGCCGCCAAGGAGATCGAATTCGAGATGACACCCGCGCAACGGGAAAATTGCCGGGTGCGGGGTGACACGCCCGAACTGTATTTCTGCCCCGACCTGAAAGGCTACGGCTGGTGTTTCCGCAAAGGAGATTACCTGAACATCGGACTGGGTCGCGAAGACAATCATCTGCTCTCGGAACAACTCGGGCATTTCTGCGACTTTCTCAAGCAGCGCGGCAGAATCCCCCAGGACATCCCCGACCACTTTCACGGACACGCCTATCTTCTTTACGGGCACTCGGTGCGCAAGCAAATCGATGACGGCGTGCTGTTGATCGGCGATGCCGCCGGGCTGGCCTACCCGCAAAGCGGCGAAGGGATACGTCCCGCGGTCGAATCCGGCCTGATGGCTGCGGCCACCATCACCGAAGCCAACGGAGACTATCGGCGCCAGCAACTGCTGCCCTACGCAAACCGCATGACTGCACGCTTTGGTGCTGCGGCCGCACCGGCCGGTGCCGATCCATCCTCGTTGCGCAAATTTATTGGCGGAAAATTACTGGGCAACCGATGGTTCACCCGCCATGTGGTGCTGAACCGGTGGTTCCTGCATACCAACCAGTCAGCCCTGGAAACAGCCTGATACACAAACAAGCGTAGCAGGCATAACAGGGATATCATCAGGCATGGCATGTACACCATGCCTGTCAGCCAAATTCAACCCAGGAAAAAATCATGCAAACCCCAGTACAGATCACTATTCGCAACATGGAACATTCGGATGCGTTGGAAATGCACATCCGTGACAAGGTCAGCAAGCTCGAAGAATTCTCCACTCACATCACGTCCTGCCATGTGGTGGTTGAAATACCGCACAAGCACCAGCATCAGGGCAAGCAGTTCAATGTGCGTATCGACATCGGTGTGCCCGGTAAAGAGATCGTGGTCAACCACGACCACGCAGAAGATGTTTATGTGGCCTTGCGCGATGCATTCGATGCCGCCAAACGCCAGCTTGAAGACTATGCACACAAAATACGCGGCGACGTCAAAACACACGAGCCTAAGAATCACCCGGAATAACAAGACGAAGCAGATACGGATGCAGTGCCACAAGGGCGAACCCGCCCTGCATCTAACTCTCCGTTATCCGAAGCGGAACGCAAAAAAGGAGGATTCGTTATGCCATTGAACATCATGTCACCTTCATTCAGGCACAACGGCGAGATGCCCGCACTCTATTCCTGTGACGGCGAAGATATCTCCCCTGCCCTTGTCTGGGCCGGCGTGCCGGCAGGATCGAAAAGTCTCGCATTGATCGTCGATGATCCGGATGCGCCGGATCCGGACGCACCCAAAATGACCTGGGTGCACTGGGTGCTATACAACATCGCCGCCGACTCAACCGGCCTGACAGAGGATATTACTGACGATGATCTGCCGGATGGAACCCTGCAGGGGATCAACGATTGGCAGCGCGCCGGCTATGGCGGACCGTGCCCCCCGATAGGCAAACACCGCTATTTTTTCAAACTGTATGCGCTGGATACCGTGTTGCCCGACCTGAATCGTCCCGACAAGGCTGCCCTTGAAAAGGCGATGCATGGACATATCATCGGCCAGTCCGGTTTGACGGGACTTTATCAGCGCGACCGCTGAACGGTTTCAGTCAGAACAGCAGCACTTCAGCAGGGCGTTATTGCTACCCGCGTTGTGTTCGGACGGTTCTGATTATCCGTGCTTTGCGGTAAGCTACGCAGTCGATTTCTCGGTATTGCTCGACGTGTTCACCGGTCTGCGCGGTGAAGTTACACCCGACGCTGGCGGAATGAATGTGCGCAACTGCCGGAAAAAGTTGGCTGACCATGCATAATGCCAACCGTTCCTACAACTGCATTGGATTTCTCAACGGCCGAATCGACAAATTCTGGTTGAGCGCCCCGCTCCAGAAAGGCAACTTATCCCTGTGCTATTAAACGCTAAAGCGAATTGAGTTAAACTCACTCATCTTTAATAATCATAACCAACGCAGATACACACCATGGCTCAATATGTAATGTCGATGCTCCGCGTGAGCAAGATCGTTCCCCCCAAGCGTCAGATCATCAAGGACATCTCCCTCAGCTTTTTTCCCGGCGCCAAGATCGGCCTGCTCGGCCTGAACGGCTCCGGTAAATCCACCGTGCTGCGCATCATGGCCGGCGTGGACAAGGAATATGAAGGCGAAGTCCAGCACCTGCCCAACATCAAGCTCGGCTACCTGCCGCAGGAGCCGGTGCTCGACCCCGAGAAAACCGTCAAGCAGGAAGTGGAATCTGCACTGGGTGAAGTGATGGAAGCACAGGCCAAGCTGGACGCGGTGTATGCCGCCTATGCCGAAGAAGACGCCGACTTCGACGCGCTGGCCGCCGAACAGGCGCGGCTGGAGAACATCATCGCCGCCTCGGGCAGCGATGCCTCGCACCAGATGGAGATCGCGGCGGATGCATTGCGCTTGCCCGACTGGGATGCGGTGATCAAGAATCTGTCCGGTGGTGAAAAACGCCGCGTCGCGCTGTGCAAGCTGCTGCTGGAAAAACCCGACATGCTGCTGCTCGACGAGCCGACCAACCACCTCGACGCCGAATCGGTCGACTGGCTGGAACAGTTTCTGGTGCGCTACCCCGGCACCGTGGTGGCGGTCACGCACGACCGCTATTTCCTCGACAACGCTGCCGAATGGATCCTTGAACTGGACCGCGGCCACGGCATACCGTGGAAGGGCAACTACAGCAGCTGGCTTGACCAGAAGGGCGAACGCCTGGCGCAGGAGCAGAAGGGCGAAGAAGCCCGCGCCAAGGCCTTGAAGAAAGAACTCGAATGGTCGCGCCAGAACCCCAAGGCCCGCCAGGCCAAGAGCAAATCGCGCTTGGCGCGGTTTGAAGAACTCAGCGACATGGAATACCAGAAGCGCAACGAAACCCAGGAAATCTTCATTCCGGTGGCCGAGCGCCTGGGCAACCAGGTGTTTGAGTTCCACAACGTCAGCAAGTCGTTTGGCGACCGGATGCTGATCGATAACCTGAGTTTCACCGTTCCTGCCGGCGCCATCGTAGGCATCATCGGCCCCAACGGTGCCGGTAAATCGACGCTGTTCAAGCTGTTGGCTGGTAAAGAGCAGCCCGACAGCGGCACGGTGGTGGTTGGCTCTACAGTGAACATGGCTTTTGTCGACCAGCACCGCGACGTGCTGGAAAACGACAAGACTGTCTGGGAAGACGTCTCTGGCGGACTTGACATTCTGAACGTCGGCAAATTCCAGATGGCCAGCCGTGCCTATTGCGGAC
>JBDTCC010000065.1:0-15820 GCA_039923775.1 Gallionella sp.
AGGGCATGGATACCGGGCTCAAGGTTACCCACCCGCTGAACGGCGAACAGGTGCCGGTGTGGGTAGCAAACTATGTGCTGATGGGCTACGGCGAAGGCGCGGTGATGGCGGTGCCGGCTCATGACGAGCGGGATTTCGGTTTTGCCAAAAAATATAAACTGCCGATTACACAATCCGTTCAATCCGGAAATGAAACATTTTCAACTGATGCATGGGCTGAGTGGTATACCGACAAAGAGCATGGCGTATGCATTCACTCGGGCAAGTACGATGGCCTCAACTATGAACAGGCCGTGGACGCCATCGCCGCTGACCTCGCCGCCAAAGACCTGGGTGAAAAGAAGGTTCAATTCCGCCTGCGTGATTGGGGCATTTCGCGCCAGCGCTACTGGGGCTGTCCGATTCCTATCATTCACTGTTCAAGCTGCGGCGATGTGCCGGTACCTGACGATCAATTGCCGGTTGTCTTGCCGGAGAACGTTGTGCCGGACGGCGCGGGTTCGCCGCTGGCAAAATTGCCGGAGTTCTATGCAACATCCTGTCCCAAGTGTGGCAGCAAGGCCAGGCGCGAGACCGACACGATGGACACTTTTGTCGAATCATCGTGGTATTACGCGCGCTATGCCAGCCCGCAATGCACCACCGGCATGGTGGACAAGCAGGCCGCGCTGCACTGGTTGCCGGTGGATCAGTACATCGGCGGCATCGAACACGCCATATTGCACCTGCTCTATGCGCGTTTTTTCCACAAGCTGATGCGCGACGAAGGTCTGGTGCCGGGCGATGAACCATTCAAGAACCTGCTCACCCAGGGCATGGTGATCGCTCCGACGTTCTACCGCGAAGTCAACGGCGGCAAGAAGTTGTGGATCAACCCGGCCGATGTGGATGTGGAAACCGACGCAAAGGGCCGACCGGTCGGCGCAAAGTTGAAGGCCGATGGGCTACCGGTCGTCATCGGCGGGACCGAAAAAATGGCCAAGTCCAAGAACAACGGCGTGGATCCCCAGGCCATCATCGACCAGTACGGTGCAGATACCGCACGCCTTTTCATGATGTTCGCTTCGCCGCCGGAACAATCACTGGAATGGTCAGATGCCGGTGTGGAGGGTGCTTTCCGCTTTCTCAAGAGAGTATGGAAGGCCGCCCATGATCACGTGGAACAGGGCGTGATAACCGCCTGTCAGGGCGGTGAGTTAAGCCCGGCTGGCAAATCCCTGCGCCTGCAACTGCATCAGACCATACAAAAGGTTGATGACGATTTGGGCAGACGCAAGACTTTCAATACGGCGATCGCGGCAAACATGGAATTGCTCAACGCGCTGGCAAAGTTCGACGAACAGACCACGGTCGCTCGCGGCTTGGTTCAGGAAGTGCTGGAGTCGATCACGCTGATGCTAAACCCCATCGTTCCGCATATTTGCCAGGCTTTATGGTCCGAATTGCGGCCGGGAACTGAATTGCTTGATCAGCCCTATCCCGAGACCGACCCGACCGCACTGGTACAGGACGAAATCGAACTGGTGATCCAGGTGAACGGCAAGTTGCGCGGCAATATCACGGTTGCCAAAACAGCCGACAAAGCGACACTGGAGAAGTTGGCGCTTGCCCACCCCGCAATTGAAAAGCAACTCGCCGGCGCTGTTCCGAAGAAGATCGTGGTCGTGCCCGGCCGTTTGATAAACGTTGTCGTCTAGGAGAAATCTTGCGCCTACATATTCAATTATTAACGCTGCTGGTTGCCGCTGTCTTGCTGGCCGGCTGCAGTTTCCATTTGCGCGGGCAGGCGACCATCCCATTCCAGACACTTTATCTGAAAGCGGCAAACCCCGGCACACCGTTCATCAAGGAATTGAGCCGCAATCTGGAAGCTAACAATGTGAAATTGGTTGACAGTGCCGTAAAGGCCGATGTGGTGTTGGAC
This sequence comes from Gallionella sp., assembly GCA_039923775.1. Taxonomy (GTDB): domain Bacteria; phylum Pseudomonadota; class Gammaproteobacteria; order Burkholderiales; family Gallionellaceae; genus Gallionella. Next base: position 1,925 of record JBDTCC010000065.1, read on the forward strand.
ATCGTTGCTGAAATCCCCGACAAACAGATTCTTTCGCTGAGCGGCAGCGGACGGGTAAATGAATACCAGTTGTTTTACCGTGTTTCCCTGCGCGCCTATGATCGTGACCAGTATGATGTGATCCCCGCCGAAGAAGTCGAGATGCACAGCGACTTTCCCTATGACGACAGCAATGTTCTCGCCATGGAGAGTGAGGAAGCCCTGCTCTACCAGAACCTGCGCTCAGACTTGGTGCAGCGTATCGTACGCCGCCTGAGCCGGGTCAAGCTCAAGCCCCGTTAGTCCATGGCCATCTCCAGCGAAGACTTGCCGCGCCACCTCAGCTCCGGTTTGAAGCCGTTGTACGTGGTGTTTGGCGACGCGCTGTTGTTAACGATTGAAGCGGCGGACAGTATTCGCGCTGCCGCGCGAGCCGCCGGATATTCCGAACGCGAAACATTCATTGCAGAACAGCATTTCAAATGGGGAGAATTGCGTAACAGCGCCCAGAGCCTGTCGCTGTTCTCCTCGCGGAAAGTGATCGATTTGCGTATTCCTTCCGGCAAACCCGGCATTGAGGGCGGCAAGGCAATACAGGACTATTGCGCCAACCTGAGTGAGGACACGCTGACACTGGTCTCTTTGCCCAAGCTGGACTGGACCGTCCAGAAAAGCCAGTGGTTCGGCGCACTTGAGCGGCATGGCGTGATGGTTTCCGCCGATGACATTCCGCGTGCCACGTTGCCGCGCTGGATCGCCGAACGTCTTAAAAGACAGGGACAAAGTACCGACGAGGCTACACTGGAATTCCTCACAGATCGTTGCGAGGGCAATCTGCTCGCCGCGTTTCAGGAGATACAGAAACTCGCGTTGTTGTTCCCTCCCGGACAATTGTCTTTCGAGCAGGTCAGGGATGCGGTGATGGATGTGGCGCGTTACGACATTTTCAAGCTTTCGGAAGCCATGCTGAGCGGCAACGCAATACGTTTCGCGCGTATCCTCGACGGTTTGCGCGCCGAGGGTACTGCCACCGTACTGGTATTATGGGCCATCAGCGAAGATATCCGCACCCTGGGCAAGGTTCTGCAAGCGGCGCAGCAAGGTGGTAACCTCGCCAATGCCATGCGCGACTTGCGGGTGCGCAGGGACAGACAGCGGCCGATAGAAAATGCGGCGCGCCGCCTGAAATTTTCCCTCATCGAACGCGCCATCCAGCAGGCTGCACGGCTGGACAAGACTATCAAGGGCTTGCGCCAGGGTGACGTCTGGGATGAGTTGTTGCAACTCGGATTGCGCTTTTCAAAAGCATGAGCCTGAACATGGATGACATTTTATTGGTTTCCACCCATCTTCCCGATGCCGCATCTGCAGAGAAACTTGCACGCCAGCTTGTCGAAATGCGGGCCGCTGCCTGCGTGAACCTGCTTGCTCCATGCGCATCGACCTATCGATGGAAGGGAAAAATCGAGACTGCCACCGAAGTACCGATGCTGATCAAAACCACCCGTGCCGCTTATCCGCGACTTGAAAAATTGATACGCGAAGCGCACCCTTATGAACTCCCCGAAATTATCGCTGTCTTGGTGACAGCCGGTTTGCCTTCTTATCTGGATTGGGTAGGCGGGGAAACAACCACTCTCAAGGAATAACCATGCGTTTTGCACTATTGCTACTGCTTTGTTTTGTCGCTCCCGCCTCCAATGCCGAAGGTCTTATGGACCGGATTTCAAACCTGGCTATCAGCAAGCAACCCGATTTCCTGAAACCCGATGAGGCTTTCCGCCTGGAGGTGAAGGTGCGTGATGCGCGCACTTTGCAAGCCAATTTCATGGTAACCCCCACTTATTATCTGTATCGGGACAAAATCACCTTCGCCAGTAAAGACAAAACGGTCAAAATCACGTCGGTGAGTTTGCCCAAAGGCAAAATAAAGCACGATCCAAATTTTGGCGACACCGAAGTATTTCATCAATCTTTTCAGGGTGTCATCACACTGACTCGTTCCGGCAACGCGGCGACCCGCATCGCGCTGGACGCTGTCTACCAGGGCTGCAGTGAGGAAGGACTATGCTACCCGCCCATCACCAAAACGGTGTATGTATCCCTCCCGGCAGTTACCGCCGGACAACCGCCCCCGCCGGCATTGTCTGAAGCCCCGCCGCCTTCGTCCGGTACTGCATCTGAAGACTCGAAAATCGCCAAACTGTTCTCGGGCGGCAATTTCTGGCTGATCATTTCCTTCTTCTTTGGTGCAGGACTGCTGTTATCACTGACACCGTGCGTGTTCCCGATGATTCCTATCCTGTCGGGCATCATCGTCGGCCGCGGCCATAAAATCACCCATCTACACGCCTTCATCCTGTCACTGGCTTACGTGCTGGGCATGGCGATTACTTACGCCGCTGCGGGTGTGGCTGCGGGATATTCCGGCAATCTGATTTCCAATGCGCTGCAAACACCCTGGGTACTCGGCAGCTTTGCCGCAGTTTTCGTGTTGTTGTCGTTGTCGATGTTCGGTTTTTATGAGTTTCAACTACCCACCGCGTTGCAAAGCAAGCTGAGTAACACCAGCAACCGCTTGCACGGCGGCCATCTCGGCGGCGTGTTCGTGATGGGCGCACTGTCCGCCATCATCATGGGTCCGTGCGTGGCTGCACCTCTGGCCGGGGCACTGCTCTATATTGGACAGACCCATAATGCGGTGCTGGGCGGCACCGCGCTGTTCGTCATGGCGCTCGGCATGGGTGCTCCGCTGTTGCTGATTGGTTCTTCGGCAGGCATATTGTTGCCCAAGGCCGGCGCCTGGATGGAAGCGGTCAAACAATTCTTCGGGGTAATGTTGCTGGCGCTGGCAATCTGGATCATTCAGCCGCTGTTGTCCATCAGTGTAGTGATGCTGCTATGGGCTGCGCTGCTGATCTTCTCGGCGATATACCTGCGCGCGCTGGACGCGCTGCCGCACAATGCCAGTGGCTGGCACAAACTGCTTAAAGGAATTGGCCTGTTTGCCTTGTTGCTGGGCACAGCATATCTGGTCGGCGCGCTGTCCGGCTCACGCGACATGCTGCGCCCACTTGGCAACATTGGTCGCACCGAGACATCGGTGCCCAGCACGCTGCAGTTTTCCCGCATCAAAGATATTGCCGATCTCGATCAGCGTATTGCCCAGGTACGCGGCAAACAACTCGTGATGCTGGATTTCTACGCCGACTGGTGCATCTCTTGCAAGGAACTGGAACGCTTTGCCTTTTCCGACGGCACGGTGCAATCCAAGCTCAAACCGGTATTGCTGCTGCAAGCCGATGTCACGGCATACAACGAGGCCGACAAAGCCCTGCTAAAACGCTACGGACTGTTCGGCCCCCCCGGCATCCTGTTCTTCGATACCCAAGGCAAAGAGGTGGCTGATTATCGCGTGACGGGCTACCAGGATACCGCCCAGTTTCTGAAAACACTGCGAAATATCGGGCTCTGATATATTTTAGCTATCTTCGCCAAAATACTGGACAAATTACCCTAATTTACGGCAAACTGCGCACATGAAAAATATTCTTGTGCTGCACGGACCCAATCTGAATATGCTCGGCAGTCGTGAGCCGTCTGTATATGGCCGTATCACGTTAAATGAAATTAACGAACGTTTAGTGGCGTTGGCGGGAAAAAGCGGCGCAAAACTGTATTGTTTCCAGAGTAATGCCGAAGCCGAACTCGTGGAACGGGTTCAGCAGGCACAAGCTGACGGCACACAGTTCATCATTATCAATCCGGCCGCGTTTACCCATACCAGCGTGGCATTGCGGGATGCGCTGGCGGCAGTAGCAATTCCGTACATCGAAGTACATCTATCCAATGTGTTCGCGCGCGAGGCGTTCCGCAAGGATTCATTCTTCTCCGACCTGGCGGTAGGTGTGATCAGCGGCCTGGGTGCGGCGGGCTATGAATTCGCGGTGCAATTCGCACTGAGCCAAAAATAACAGGCATTTTAGGGAGGTCACCATGGATTTACGCAAGCTGAAAACATTGATTGAGTTGGTCGAAAGTTCCGGGATTGCCGAGCTGGAAATCAGCGAGGGCGAAGAGCGTGTGCGCATCACCCGCACCGCGGCATCCGTTCAACAAACCTATGCACCGGCCCCGCAATCCGTTATCGCTGCAGCCGTTTCAGCACCACAGCCTGCCGCGCCGGCAGCCGAACCCGCCAAGCCTGCTGTGGCGGAAGGTCATGTGGTGAAATCGCCGATGGTTGGCACGTTCTACCGGTCTGCCTCGCCGGGCTCCAAGGCATTCGTGGATGTGGGCCAATCCGTGAACAGCGGCGAGACCCTGTGCATCATCGAAGCCATGAAATTGCTTAACGAGATCGAAGCCGATCAGAGCGGGGTCATCAAAGCCATCCTGGTTGAGAATGGTCAGCCTGTCGAATTCGGCCAGCCACTGTTCGTCATCGGTTAATGGCAAGTGCGCGATTTCGTGCCACGCCCAAGTTCGGAGCCAACACCATGTTTGAGAATACTCTAATCGCAAAGCGCGATATCCAGCTGCCAGGTGGCAGCGTAGCAGCGCAGTTAAATCGTCCAGTGTCCGGCAGCCGCAAAGGTTGTTTAGCCGCGGAGGCAGCACATGTTTGAAAAAATCCTGATTGCCAATCGCGGTGAAATAGCGTTGCGTATTCAGCGCGCTTGCCGCGAGATGGGCATAAAAACCGTCGTGGTGCATTCCGAGGCCGATGCCGATGCCAAGTATGTAAAGCTGGCCGACGAGTCCGTTTGTATCGGTCCCGCCTCTTCTACGCTAAGTTATCTGAATATCCCCGCCATCATCAGCGCTGCTGAGGTTACAGATGCGCAGGCTATCCACCCGGGTTATGGTTTTCTTTCGGAAAACGCCGATTTTTCGGAGCGTGTTGAGAAGTGCGGCTTTGTATTCATCGGCCCGCGCGCTGAAACCATCCGGTTGATGGGTGACAAGGTCAGTGCCAAGATCGCCATGAAAAAAGCCGGTGTGCCCTGCGTGCCCGGAGTCGAGGGTGCGTTGCCGGACAACCCCGCGCAAATTATCAAGATTGCACGCAGTATCGGATACCCAGTCATCATCAAGGCTTCCGGCGGCGGCGGCGGGCGCGGCATGCGCGTGGTACATACCGAGGCGGCTCTGCTCAACGCCGTGACCATGACGCGTACCGAAGCTCAGGCGGCTTTCAACAATCCCATGGTGTACATGGAAAAGTATCTGGAAGACCCGCGCCATATCGAGATTCAGGTGCTCGCCGATCAGCATGGCAATGCGGTGTATCTGGGCGAACGCGATTGTTCCATGCAACGCCGTCACCAGAAGATCCTGGAAGAAGCGCCGGCACCATTGCTCGATCCGAAATTACGCAACAAGGTCGGCGAACGCTGCGCCGAGGCTTGCCGCAAGATCGGCTATCGCGGCGCGGGAACTTTCGAATTCCTGTATGAAAACGATGAGTTTTATTTCATCGAGATGAACACCCGGGTTCAAGTCGAACATCCGGTGACGGAAATGATCACCGGTATCGACATTGTGCAACAGCAAATACGCATCGCGGCGAACGAGAAATTGCCGTTCAAGCAGCGCGACATCGAATTCCGGGGGCACGCCATCGAGTGCCGTATCAACGCCGAGCACCCTTACAAATTCACACCCTCTCCGGGACGCATCACCACCTGGCATACACCCGGAGGTCCCGGTATCCGCGTCGATTCACACGTGTATGCCAACTATTTCGTGCCGCCCCATTACGACTCGATGATAGGCAAGATCATTGCCTACGGTGACACGCGTGAACAAGCTATGTCACGGATGCGCACCGCGCTGTCGGAAATGGCCGTGGAAGGTATTGAGACCAATATCGCATTGCATCGCGAACTGTTGCAGGACGCTGCCTTCATGCGTGGCGGCACCAACATCCATTATCTTGAAGAACGTCTTGCCGAGCGAACAAAAGGCAAATAATTCCAATCCCATTTCATCGGTGAAACTGCGTTGGCTTCCTCCCTCCATCCTAGTCGTGCCAATTGCACTGCCAGCGTCGTTCGCTCGTCGCCGCCTTGTTTGACCTTCGAAATGGAAGTGGCATAAATGCCGTGGCAGTCTCTCATTGTTGATAGCGATGCCGAACATGCCGAGGCATTGAGCGAAGCGTTGCTTGAGCTTGGCGCATTATCGGTGGATTTGCTGGACGCCGATGCCGATACGCCGGATGAACAGGCTATCTTCGGTGAGCCGGGCGAGCCGCCGCCCGGAGTGTGGCAGCACAATCGCGTCAGCGCGCTGTTCGACAGCAACCGGGATGTAGCCGCAATTTTGCGCAGCGCATCCAACCTGATCGGCTTGGAGCAAGTCCCCGGGCATCGCATCGAGACCCTGGATGACAACGACTGGGTGCGTCTTACCCAGTCCCAATTCGAACCTATCCCTATTTCATCACGTCTGTGGATCGTTCCCACCTGGCATACCGCCAGCGACCCGAATGCGATCAATATCGTGCTGGATCCGGGACTGGCGTTCGGCACCGGCAGCCACCCCACCACTCGTTTGTGTTTACGCTGGCTGGATAGCAATCTGCAGGGAGACGAAAGTGTGCTGGATTATGGCTGTGGCTCCGGCATACTTGCCATTGCCGCGTTGAAACTCGGGGCTGCACATGCGGTCGGCGTTGATGTAGACTCTCAGGCAGTCAGTGCCAGCCGCGACAACGCCATCGCCAACCGGGTCGAGAACGTGCAGTTTTATCTGCCCGACGATGCTCCGCAATCAAGCTATGATCTGGTTATAGCAAACATCCTGACCAACCCGTTGCGATTGCTTGCTCCGCTATTGGCAAAAGCGACACGGCCGGGCGGGCAGATCGTACTGTCCGGCATACTCGAGGAACAGGCACAGGAAGTAATGTCTATCTATCAACAATGGTTCGATCTGGGCGCCCCGATTTTCGAGGACGGCTGGTCGTGCCTGTCCGGACGCAAGCGCTAACATGCAGGGAACGACCGTCTGTCCGCACTGCAACACCCGCTTTAAAATCACCAAAGTGCAACTGGAAGCGCATCACGGCATGGTCCGTTGCGGGAATTGCCTGCAGGCTTTCGACACCCTCCCCAACTTCGCACCCGACCAACTCGACCTGCCGCTTGAGTTGCAGATATTGGAATCACCCGACGCTACGACCGATTCCAGTTTGGCCGTTCTCAAGCCCATGACACTGGCCGAACAAGTCGTCGTTGTACAGGATGAAGAAGACACAGAATTACAGCCCGGACCGCGCTCCTGGCCCTGGGCAATTGCTGCGCTTCTGCTATTGCTGATTTTGCTCGCGCAGGCGGCCTATTTTTTCCGTGTTGACATCGCTGCACAGCTGCCCGCCCTGAAACCGCTGCTAGTGGACTCTTGCAGGATACTGAAATGCAGCGTGCCGCTACCGCAACATGCCGACCTGATCAATATTGAATCATCAGCGATCGAAGCCGACCCGGCGAATGAAAACCGGATCACCTTGAATGTCCTGTTGCGCAATCGCGCTTCTTACGCCCAGGCCTTTCCCAATCTGGAGCTCACGCTTAACAGCGTCGGAGATCAACCCCTGGCGCGGCGTATATTTCGCCCGACAGACTATTTGCCGATTACGGAAAACCAATCAGCCGGGCTGGGACCCAATCATGAACTCAACATCAAACTGCACCTCAACACCACCAACATCAAACCCTCGGGGTATCGCCTGGTGCTGCTTTATTCGGGAAGCTGACCCGTCTATTAGGTGGCACATGACAATTAACCGGATCAATTCACGGGTCTGAAGCCCACCCGGCAAACGCATTCCCGGCCAGCAATTTGGTATTTGTCAGCACAATTGCTTTCCGGTATATTCCGCCCGTCGATCAGACCAATGGGAGAGCGTGTCAACCAGTCTCTTTGCAAAGACCCAGTTATCGTCTTTTCAAATACTGTGACACCGCCGAAGGCGCAACACCCGTAACCGCTCAGGCTCACGAACTATTGGCGCAGGCAAATCTGGAGAGCGTTGGATCATCCAACCACCGAAGGGGCACACAACGCGAGTTGCAATCTCTCAGGTATAAAGGACAGATGGGGCGCAGCACGAAATCGTGCTGCGCCTTTTTTTATTTTGGAATAATGACATGGCTCTCAAACAAACACCGTTAAATGCAGCACACCGCGCGATGGGCGCAAAAATGGTCGATTTTGGCGGCTGGGACATGCCGGTCAACTACGGTTCACAGATAGACGAACACCATCAGGTGCGGAACGATTGCGGCATGTTCGACGTGTCTCACATGCGCGTGGTGGACCTGAAAGGAGCAGGTGTGCGCGGCTTTTTGCGCTATCTGCTGGCAAACAACGTCGACAAGCTCACGTTGTCCGGCAAGGCACTGTATTCCTGCATGCTGCTCGAAAACGGCGGGGTAATCGACGACCTGATCGTGTATTTCATGAACGAGGATTGGTTCCGCATCGTGGTGAACGCGGGTACTGCCGACAAGGATATCGCCTGGATGAAGCAGCAGGCCGCGCAACACTCTCCGGAACTGGTCATCACTGACCACCCAGAACTGGCGATGGTCGCGGTACAGGGCCCGAACGCGCGCGCGAAGGTCTGGGAGGCGCTACCCGGCAGCCGTGAATTGACCGAAAGCCTGATTCCTTTCAGCGCCGCCGAGATGGGCGTGATGTTCATCGCGCGGACCGGTTATACCGGCGAGGACGGATTCGAGATCATGGTTCCGGCCAAGGCCGCACCCTTCTTCTGGGCATCGCTCGCCGAAAAGGGCGTGAAGCCGATCGGCCTGGGTGCGCGCGATACCTTGCGCCTCGAGGCAGGCATGAATCTCTACGGTCAGGATATGGACGAGGCCATCAACCCGCTGGAAGCCGGACTGGCCTGGACGACCGACTTGAAGAGCGAACGTGATTTCATCGGCAAGGCGGCACTGCTGGCCAATCCGCCGACACGCAAGCTGGTTGGCCTGTTGCTGCTGGATCGCGGCGTGCTGCGCGGCCACCAGGTTGTGCATACCGCCCATGGTGCGGGAGAGATCACCAGCGGCAGTTTTTCACCGACCCTGGAAAAGTCGATCGCGCTGGCGCGGGTGCCCAAAGAAGTACAGGTCGGCGACACCGTGCAAGTTGAGATTCGCGATAAAATGCTCGCGGCAAAAGTTGTAAAATATCCCTTTGCGCGCAACGGTAAAAGCTGTTTGGGAACGCAAGTCGCTGGTTAAAATCGTGCAGCAACTTACATCATTCGTCTTACGACTATTAAGGAGTTTTAAATGAGCAATCCGGCAGAACTTAAATACACAACATCCCACGAATGGGTCAAAACCGAATCCGACGGCACTATCAGCGTCGGCATCACCCAGCATGCGCAGGAACTGCTGGGCGATATGGTGTTTGTGGAAACACCCATGGTCGGCCGCAAACTCAAGGCCAGGGAAGAATGCGCGGTAGTGGAATCGGTAAAGGCTGCAGCAGACATCTATGCGCCGGTGAACGGCGTGGTGACGGCGGCCAACAGTGAACTGGACAGCACACCGGAAGCCATCAACACCGATCCTTTCAAAACATGGATATTCAGGATGAAGCCCGACAATCCTGCCGACGTTGCCGCGCTGATGGATGCCAAAGCCTATCAGGCGGTAGTCGATAGCGAAGCGCACTAAAATCTGGGACGGGATCGATTACCCGGTTGCGGGTCATTCTCCCGTCACCCCTTTTCCCCGCACCTTTAAAACCTGTCACCTCTCTATTCCAAATGATCACCACTGATAAATTTGTAGGCCGCCACAACGGACCGCGCGCAAACGATGTAACAGCCATGCTGAAAAAAATCGGCGCAAGCTCTGTCGATGAACTGATCGCGCAAACGGTTCCTGCCGCGATCCGCCTGAAGCATCCGCTGAACCTGCCTGAAGGCATGTCCGAATATCAATACCATAAACATTTGCGCGGTATCGCCGCCAGGAACAGGGTGTTCAAGACCTATATCGGTCTGGGCTATTACAACACCATCGTTCCGGCTGTGGTACAGCGCAATATTCTGGAAAACCCGGGCTGGTATACCGCTTACACACCCTATCAGGCAGAAATTTCGCAGGGGCGTCTGGAAGCGTTATTGAACTTTCAGACCATGATCATGGATCTGACCGGAATGGAGATTGCCAATGCGTCATTGCTGGATGAGGCCACTGCAGCGGCAGAAGCGATGGCAATGCTGTTCGGCAGCCGTAGTCGCGAGTCCATCGAGCTGGGTGCGAACAAGTTCTTTGTTTCCAGCGAGTGCTATCCGCAAACCATCGATCTTTTGAAGACCCGCTCGGTACCGATGGGCATCGAACTGCTTATCGGCGACTTCAAAACAGCCGAGCTGGACAACAGCATTTTCGGGGCATTGCTCCAGTATCCGGCCGCGGATGGCAAGGTTCACGATTACTCGGACTTTGCAAACAAAGCCAGGGCAAACGGCACCGCGATTGCGGTAGCCGCCGACGTATTGAGCCTGGTGCTTTTGGCGCCGCCGGGCGAATGGGGTGCAGATGTCGTGATCGGCAGCACCCAGCGCTTCGGTGTACCGATGGGCTACGGCGGGCCGCATGCTGCCTTCTTTGCCTGCCGCGAAACCTACAAACGCTCCATGCCGGGACGCATCATCGGCGTGTCGGTAGATGCATCCGGCAATCCGGCATTGCGCATGGCATTGCAAACGCGCGAGCAACATATCCGCCGCGACAAGGCCACTTCCAACATCTGTACCGCGCAGGCACTGCTGGCCATCATGGCGAGCATGTACGCGGTTTATCACGGTCCGGAAGGACTGAAGGGCATCGCCCTGCAGGTGCATCTTTCGACGGTCGCGCTGGCGGCGGAATTGAAAAAGCTGGGCTATGCAGTCGACGGGGGCGTTTATTTCGACACATTGAAGATCAGCGGCGCGGACAGTGCCAAAATCAGGAAACTGGCGGAAGCAGCACAGATCAATTTCCGATATACGGATAAAGCTATCACCATCGCTGTCGACCAGACCACCGACGCCGACGACCTGAATGCGATCATCGCGGTGTTTGCCCAAGCGCTCGACAAACCGGCCGGAAAGTCAGCCACCAAGCTGACCGAAGCACAGGTGTTTGCACAACAGCCATTGATCAGTATGCGCAGCTCGGCCATCCTGCAGCATCCGGTTTTCAATACCTATCATTCCGAATCTGAGATGATGCGTTACATCAAACGCCTGGAAAACAAGGATCTATCGCTGACGCACTCGATGATATCGCTGGGCTCCTGCACGATGAAGTTGAATGCCGCATCGGAACTGATCCCGATCACCTGGCCTGAATTCGCCAACATGCATCCTTTCGTTCCGACCGAACAGGCCGCCGGCTTCCAGGAAGTCATCGTTAGCCTGGACAAGTCGCTGAGCGAAATCACCGGTTTCGCCAAGATGAGCTTCCAGCCCAACAGTGGCGCACAGGGAGAGTACGCCGGGCTGCTGGTGATACAGGCCTATCATCAGTCGCGCGGCGATGCGCATCGCAACATCGCGTTGATCCCCACCTCGGCGCACGGCACCAATCCGGCCAGCGCCGCGATGTGCGGCATGAAGATCGTGCTGGTGAAATGCGACAAGCAGGGCAATATCGAAGTGGCTGACCTGCGCGAAAAAGCAGAGTTGCACAAAGACAACCTGGCCTGTCTGATGGTGACTTACCCGAGCACGCACGGTGTCTACGAGGAAAGCATCAACGAGATCACCGGCATCATCCACACCAACGGCGGCCAGGTTTACATGGACGGCGCCAACATGAACGCACAGGTTGGCCTGACCAGCCCGGGCAACATCGGCGCGGATGTGTGTCATTTGAATCTGCACAAGACCTTTGCCATCCCGCACGGCGGCGGCGGTCCCGGCATGGGTCCGATCGGCGTTGCCAAACATCTGGTGCCGTTTTTGCCCGGCCATTCCCTGATCAAGACCGGCGGCGAGCAGGGCATCCATGCGGTATCCGCTGCCCCCTACGGCAGCGCGCTGATCCTGTTGATCTCGTATGGCTACATCAAGATGCTGGGCGGCGAGGGCCTGACTGAAGCCACTCGCATCGCGATCCTGAATGCCAATTACATCAAGGAATTGTTGAAGGATCACTATCCGACTTTATATAGCGGCAAGAATGGCCGTTGTGCCCATGAGATGATCCTGGCCTGCGCTCCATTCAAACACGACGCCGGAGTGGAGGTGGGTGACATCGCTAAACGCCTGATGGATTACGGCTATCACGCCCCGACCGTATCCTTCCCGGTGGCCGACACCCTGATGGTCGAACCGACCGAAAGCGAATCCAAAGAGGAGTTGGACAGATTCTGCGCCGCGATGATTGCGATACGCCAGGAAATTGATGCCATCGTTGCCGGAAAGGCGGACCGCGAGGACAATGTGCTGAAGAACGCACCGCACACCGCCAGGGCAGTGGTCACCGACGATTGGCACCACGGCTATAGCCGCGAACAGGCGGCATTTCCGCTGAAGAGTGTCAGGGACAACAAGTTCTGGCCCAGCGTCGGCCGTATCGATAATGTGCGCGGGGATAAAAACCTGATTTGCTCCTGCCCGCCTATCGAGTCGTATGGCGATGCCTGATAGCGGCAGCTCGGCACATGGGAAACTCCAATAAGCATCGTCCCGGTTTGACCCACGCCTGGCGTGCAACCGGGATTGCGCTGCAGGGGCTGCGCGCCGCATGGCAGCACGAAGACGCTTTCCGCCAGGAAGTACTGGTTGCAGCGATCGCGATACCTGCCGCATTGCTGCTGCCTGCCAGCCCGCTCGGCAGAGTCATGATGATCGCCAGCATCCTGCTGGTATTGATCGTCGAACTGCTCAATTCCGCACTTGAAACGGCCGTGGATCACACCTCGCTGGAGCGGCACCCGTTAGCCAAGCGCGCAAAGGACATCGCCAGTGCGGCAGTGTTCCTGAGTATCGTGAATGCCCTGGTGGTGTGGGGTCTGGTTATTTATCAGGCGCTGGTTTGACCGACTGGTGCCCACCGGCGCGGGCACACTCATCTATCGGCTGCACAATCAGTGTGCAGGATTAAGCCACTTGAATCCGATCTGCTCATAGTCTTCACCCTCTGCCAGCAAATCGGCAAGCTTGATATCACGGCTTTTTTCTCCTAGCATCACTTCATAAAGGGTATCCGGCACATAGCTGCCCGATTCCATCAGCATCGTGGCATTCGCATATGAGTTGCTTGCATCGGGCAACAGGATCGCCGGCAGATAGTCGTATTCAAACGAACTGGAGCTGGTCTCCCAGTTGGACACTTTTTCGGTGCCCTTGCCGAGCGTGCGCAGCCATACCGACAGGGGTTTCTTTGCGAGCATTTCGATACCCACATGCACCGCGCCCCCGCTATCGGTATGCAGCCGCCGTATCATACCGATCCACCATGTCGTACTGTTTTCGGCCTTGATACCGCACAGGTCGCCGATCTTGACCCAATCCCCGCCGTTGTTCGGAATCGTCCCGCCGATTCCATCGACGCTCAAATCCGTTACGATCCAGTTTTCGGTGGTGTAATCAATCTTGTCGTTATCGGCGGCAAGGTTGATGCCGGAACGATCTTTCAACGCGGCCGCATCTTTTTCGGATATGTTCTGCGCATTCTCGATATCCATGCGCGCAACCAGCCTGCTGATCGTCTGAAAACTGTGGATCACGTCGATCACGGATTTGATGCCTCTGCGCTGCTGCAGGCGGTGCTTCTGATCCTTGCCCCAGTACAACTGCAAATGCTTGAGCACGGTCAATTTCCCCGCCGGCGTGAACTCGCTGCCGAAGCGCTGTTCCTGCTGGATCTGGCCGTGCTCATGCTGGGCGATGAT
>JBDTCC010000066.1:0-19203 GCA_039923775.1 Gallionella sp.
GGCATTTATCTGTGGAATACCGCCAGCTTTCCCGCGAACACCGAGCTGATTGTTCCGTTCCTGAAATTCTTCGTGTTTCCGCTGTCGGCATTCACGTTCATTGTGCTCACCTATCTGGTCATCGTCGGCAGCAGCAATGCGGTGAATCTGACCGACGGCCTGGATGGCCTGGCGATCATGCCGACGGTGATGGTGAGCGGTGCACTGGCGATATTCGCTTATGTGGCCGGTAATGCGGTGTTCTCGAAATATCTCGGTATTCCCTATATCCCCGGGGCGGGCGAGCTGGCGGTGTTCTGCGGGGCGATCTCCGGCGCCGGTCTGGCCTTCCTGTGGTTCAACGCGTATCCCGCAGAAGTTTTCATGGGCGATGTCGGCGCGCTGGCGCTGGGTGCTGCACTGGGTACCGTGGCGGTGATCGTGCGCCAGGAACTGGTGCTGTTCATCATGGGCGGAGTGTTCGTGGTCGAGGCGGTGTCGGTGATGATACAGGTGGCCTCGTTCAAGCTCACCGGCAAGCGCGTATTCCGCATGGCGCCGTTGCATCACCACTACGAATTGAAGGGCTGGAAAGAGACCCAGGTCGTCGTTAGATTCTGGATCATCACGATGTTATTGGTACTGCTGGGTCTGGCGACATTGAAACTGAGATGATCACACTCAAGGACAAATCGGTGCTGGTGCTGGGTCTCGGTGAGACAGGCCTGTCCATGCTGCGCTGGCTGAATGCGCAGGGTGTACGCCTGCGCGCAGCCGACAGCCGCAGCGCGCCACCCGGTCTGGCTGAAGCGAAACAGTACCTGGCGAAAACGCAGATCCACTGCGGCGCATTCAGCGACGAGCTGTTTGACGGCATCGATCTGATCGCGATCAGCCCCGGCGTGCCGCTGCGCGATCCGGCTGTGGCACGGGCAATAGCGCGCGGCATTATCGCAGTGGGCGACATCGAATTGTTCGCGCAATCGCTGCGCGAGGGTGGAACCGAAGGTTCCGGGTACCCCGCGGTATACCCCCTGCGGGTGCTGAAGAATGACCGTCGTCCGCGCATCCTGACGATTACCGGATCAAACGGAAAAACGACCGTCACCAGCATGGTCGAACATCTGTGCAAGACGGCGGGCAAGGACGTCGTGGCGGCAGGCAATATCTCTCCTGCCGTGCTTGATATCGTGTTGCAACGCGGTGTGAACCAGCCCGGGGTATGGGTGCTGGAATTGTCCAGCTTCCAGCTGGAAACCACATCCGGATTGAATGCCGATGCGGCGACTGTGCTGAATGTCAGCGAGGATCATCTCGATCGCTATGCCGACCTCGCCGAATACAGCGCAGCGAAAGCGCGCATCTTCGCTGGATGCGGCGTACAGGTGCTGAACCGGGACGATGCGCGCTGCATGAGCATGGCCCGCAAAGACGGGAAAACCGTCACGTTCGGTTTAAGCGAGCCGGGCTCGGCGGATGATTTCGGGATAGAGGATGCAGGCGGTGATATCTGGCTTAAGCAGGGTAAACAACGCTTGCTCAAGGCCGGCGAGATGCAGGTGGCGGGATTACACAATGTTGCCAACGCGCTGGCTGCGGTTGCGCTGTGCCGCGTGATAGATATTCCGATGCCCGACCTGATCGAGGGATTGCGCAGCTTCAAAGGGCTGCCGCACCGTGTCGAACGCGTGGCCGAGATCGGTGGCATTACCTATTACGACGATTCCAAAGGCACAAATGTCGGTGCGACCATTGCCGCGCTGAAGGGGTTGGGGTGCAAGGCGGTGCTGATTGCCGGAGGCCAGGGCAAGGGGCAGAATTTTGCGCCGCTCAGTCCGGTAGTGTCCCGGCACGCGCGGGGGGTGGTGCTGATTGGAAGCGATGCACCGGTGATTGCGGCCGCCCTGGACGGGTGCGGCGTCAAAGTGGCGCGTGCCAGAGACATGAGTGACGCGGTGCACCAAGCGGCCGGTCTTGCACAAAGCGGTGATGCGGTGCTGCTGTCGCCGGCCTGCGCCAGTTTTGACATGTTCCGCAACTACAAACATCGCGCTGAAGCGTTTGTGCAGGCGGTAGAAGAGTTGGGCAAGGAGTGCGCATGGCATCACTAGCCAGCAGATTAAACATGTTCAGGTCGGGCAAGCCACTGTCCGACAAGTCGAACGAGAAACCGGCAACCCGGGGCGTTCATCCGCGCCCGTTTTCGGTGAAAACGCGTACCCCGCCGCCGCAGGCGCAATTCGATGAATTGCTGATCTGGGTATTGATAGGGCTACTGGCACTGGGTTTGGTAATGGTTTATTCGGCCTCGATCGCCACGGCCGAGGCCAGCAAATTTACCGGGCACCAGCCGGCCTATTTTTTGATTCGACATAGCGTGTTTATCGCAGCGGGGCTGTTCTTCGGAGTGGCGGCCTTTCAGGTGCCGGTGCAGATATGGCAGAACTATGCGCCCTATTTATTTTTGGCCGGTGCGGCATTGCTGGCACTG
Organism: Gallionella sp.; assembly: GCA_039923775.1. GTDB lineage: Bacteria > Pseudomonadota > Gammaproteobacteria > Burkholderiales > Gallionellaceae > Gallionella. The sequence continues at coordinate 2,471 of JBDTCC010000066.1, forward strand.
GTGCTGATCCCGGGTATCGGGCGCGAAGTGAATGGCAGCCGCCGCTGGTTGTCGCTGTTCGTCATTAATTTGCAGCCCTCGGAATTGATGAAGCTGTTTGTGGTGCTGTATGCCGCGGATTACACGGTGCGCAAGGGTAAGGTGGGGCATTTGTTCATGAAAGCGTTTGTGCCGATGATGGTGGTGATGGTGGTGATAGGCAGTTTATTACTGCAGGAGCCGGACATGGGCGCGTTCGTGGTGATCTGTGTCATCGCGTTAAGCACGTTGTGGCTGGGTGGCTTCAACCTCAAAGTGTTCGCCGCACTGTTGATGACATTGCCGCTGGCGTTTGGCGCACTGATATTTTCCTCTCCGTACCGGATGCACCGTGTTATCGGCTTCATGGATCCATGGTCCGATCCGTACGGTCGGGGTTATCAATTGAGCCATGCGCTGATCGCATTCGGGCGCGGCGAATGGCTGGGTGTCGGGTTGGGCGGGAGCGTTGAAAAACTGTTCTATCTGCCTGAAGCACACACCGATTTTTTGATGGCTGTGATTGCCGAGGAATTGGGCCTGGTTGGCGTGGCGGCAGTGATCGCACTGTTTGCTTTGCTGGTCATGCGTTCGTTCAGGATCGGGCGAGATGCCGCATTTTTTGATCGCAACTTTTCCGCGTTGGTTGCGCAGGGTATCGGCGTATGGATCGGTGTCCAGGCGATGATCAACATCGGTGTAAACATGGGTGTGCTGCCAACCAAAGGACTGACCCTGCCGTTCCTGAGTTTCGGCGGCAGCGGCATCGTGGTGAATTGCATCGCCGCCGCAATATTGCTGCGGGTGGATTATGAAAACCGTCGCATTGCACGAGGTTTACCGATATGAACTTTCGTCAGCTAAAAATGGTGAACAGAGCGGAAAGCGGGGAATCTCGACGGTTTCGGCGAAGCCTAACTTGCGCAAGCAAGTTAGGCTCCATCGGGGCGGTCGTTGCCAAAACAGAAAAGTCACGCGAGGGACTTCCGGTATGAGCACCCGCAAGGAGTACGCCAGTGGGTACCCGGAGGCTTCGCCTCCACCCTTCCGCAGTCGCTCCATTTTAATTATCGCCGGCGGCACTGGCAGTTACATTTTTGGTTACGACGTAACGCGCGTTACGCACGCATTAGTCTCCGCCGAAAACGTGGCCAACATGGAGGTGCCTCATGTCTAGGTCAATCCTGATCATGGCCGGCGGAACCGGCGGCCACATTTTTCCGGCACTGGCCGTGGCCGATATCCTGCGTGCCCGGGGTTGGCTGGTGACCTGGTTGGGCGCGCACAACAGTATGGAGGCCGAACTGATTCCCAGACATAAATATGAAATGGCATGGGTACGCTTCTCGGGTGTGCGCGGCAAGGGCATGCTGCGCCTGTTGCGGCTGCCGTTCGATCTGCTGGTCGCAATGTGGCAGAGCGGCGCCGCGATATTGCGCCACCGTCCCGATGTGGTGCTGGGCATGGGAGGCTACATTACTTTCCCGGGTGGGATCGTGGCTGCACTGCTGCGACGGCCACTGGTGATACACGAGCAGAATTCCATCGCCGGAATGAGCAACAGGGTGCTGGCGCGCCTGGCGCAAAAAGTCCTGAGCGGATTTCCCGACGTGTTGCCGCGCGCGATTTGGTGCGGCAATCCGGTGCGCAGCGATATCGCCGCGCTGCCCGAACCTCAGCAACGTTATGCCGCGCGCAGCGGCAGGTTGAGTGTGCTGGTGGTGGGCGGCAGTCTGGGCGCGAAGGCGATCAATGAGGTTGTGCCGCAGGCGCTTGCGCTGCTGCCACAGGAAGACCGGCCCGTGGTGCTTCATCAAACCGGCAAGCAACATTTTGAAGCGACCAAACGCGCTTATCAGCATGCCGGTGTGCAGGCCGACATCAAACCGTTCATGGACGAAATGGCAAAGCACTACGGCAAGGCCGATCTGGTGATCTGCCGTGCCGGCGCATTGACGGTTGCAGAACTCGCTGCTGCGGGCGTGGCAAGCATATTGATCCCGTTCCCGTTTGCGGTGGACGATCACCAGACCCGCAATGCAGAATTTCTGAGCAAGCGCGGCGCGGCAGTGCTGCTGCCGCAGAGCGGATTGAACGCGGAAAAACTGGCGCAGTTACTGCGCCAGTTGAGTCGCGAAAAATTATTGGCGATGGCGCAGAACGCGCGCGGATTGGCCAAGGCAGATGCGGCGTATGCGGTTGCACGGGTTTGCGAGGAGCTTGCGGGATGAAGCACAAGGTCAAACACCTTCATTTCGTGGGTATCGGGGGTGCCGGCATGAGCGGTATCGCCGAGGTGCTGCTCAATCTGGGTTTCCAGATAAGCGGATCCGATCTCGGCAAAAACGTTGCGACGAAACGTCTCAAACAACTTGGTGCAACGGTTTATCTCGGACATGCCGAGCAGAATCTGACCGATGCCGATGTGGTGGTGATTTCGACGGCTGTGCACGATGACAATCCGGAAGTGCTGGCGGCGCGTGCCCGCCGTATACCGGTGGTACCGCGCGCAATGATGCTGACCGAACTGATGCGACTGCGCCAGGGCATTGCGGTAGCGGGCACGCACGGCAAGACCACCACCACTTCGCTGACAGCCAGCGTGCTGGCCAGGGGTGGCTTCGATCCGACTTTTGTGATCGGTGGAAAATTGAACAGTAGCGGCAGCAATGCCAAACTCGGCACCGGCGAGTTCATCGTGGTCGAGGCCGATGAGTCGGACGCGTCGTTTTTGCATCTGCAACCCATTGTCGCGGTGATCACCAATATCGATGCGGACCATATGGAGACCTACGGTCACGATTTTGAAAAGCTAAAGCAGGCGTTTGTCGATTTCGTCGAACACCTGCCGTTCTACGGCAGGGCGATGTTGTGCCTGGACGATGCCAACGTGCGGGAAATTTTGCCGCGTATCAGCAAGCCGGTGACGACATACGGTCTGGACGAGGGTGCGCAGATACGCGCCGTGAATGTGCGCCATCATGGCGGTCAGATGCAATTTACCGCGCAATGCCGCCACAACGGAAATCCCAGGGACCTGGGTATCACCCTCAATCTGGCGGGTGTCCATAACGTGCTGAACTCGCTTGCCGCGATTGCGATCGCGCTGGAAGTTGGCGTGGCGGATGATGCCATTGTTGCGGCACTGGCCGAATTCGAGGGTGTCGGCAGGCGCTTCCAGCGTTACGGCGAAATAGCCCTGGCTGCCGGCGGCAGCTTCACGCTGATCGATGACTACGGTCATCATCCCGCGGAAATGCGTGCCACGCTGGAGGCGGTGCGCGGTGCATTTGCCGGACGGCGGCTGGTGCTCGCGTTCCAGCCGCATCGTTACACGCGCACGCGCGATCTGTTCGAGGATTTTGTACAAGTGCTATGCGGGGTGGATGCACTGGTTCTGGCGGAAGTTTATGCGGCCGGTGAGCAGCCCATCGTCGGGGCAGACGGTCGTGCACTGATGCATGCCCTGCGTGTCGCGGGACAGAGTGAAACCATGTTTGTAGAAGATATCGAGCAGATGCCACAGGCGATCTTGAAAATGGCGCGCGATGGCGATGTGGTCATCACCATGGGTGCAGGCTCAATCGGTAATGTGCCGAACAGGTTGTCAGGCAAGGGCGACGCCGATGCGACCGGGAAGTTGCCGGCCCTGCAGGCAAAACATCCGGGTGAGCTATGAACATGATTGAGCTGACAAACTTTGCCAAAATACCCTTGCGCGGCACATTGAAGCACGATGTGCCGATGCGCAAGTACACCAGCTGGCGCGCGGGCGGCACAGCGGAGCGGATGTTCCAGCCCGCGGATCTCGATGACCTGCTGGTATTCCTGCGCGGCCTGCCAGCCGACGAACCGCTGTATGCGGTGGGGCTGGGCAGTAATTTGCTGGTGCGGGACGGCGGGGTGCGCGGTACTGTTTTGATGCTGCACGGAACATTGGGCGGGTTGCATCTTGAAATGGATGGCAGTGTTTATGCCGAAGCCGGTGTGCCGGGCGCAAAATTGGCGCGCTTTGCGGCCCTGCACAATATGCAAGGCGCGGAATTCTTTGCCGGTATTCCCGGTTCGCTGGGCGGCATGCTGGCGATGAACGCGGGATGTTATGGAAGTGAGACCTGGGAAAGGGTGCTGCGCGTGCAAACCGTGAGCCGGTATGGTGTGGTTCACATTCGCACAGCGGCCGATTATGAGATCGGATACCGGTATGTCGTGGAAAGACAGATTGAAGGCACAAGGGACAAGTCTCAAGCATCCATCACTGCACATGGCTCCTTGCCCCTTGAGCCTGAAACACCGGAATTTTTTATCGCTGCCTGGCTGCAATTCCGCAAAGGAGGTGGTGACGCGGCGCGACAGGGTATCAAGGCCCTGCTCGGCAAGCGCATCGCGACCCAACCGCTCAATAAGCCGAATGCGGGTTCTGTATTTCGGAATCCACCGGGGGATCACGCGGCACGATTGATCGAACAGTGCGGGTTGAAGGGCAGTCAAGTCGGTGGCGCGCAGGTATCGGAGAAGCATGCCAATTTCATCGTGAATACCGGAACTGCGACAGCGGAGGATATCGAGAATTTGATTCTGGAAGTGCAGGCGGCAATAGAGAAACAGACCGGCATCAGCTTGCACCCCGAAGTGCGAATTATCGGGGAAAAACATGACTAGCCACATAACCTGCGACTTCGCCGGTGTCAGTTGGCTGCCTGGTCGAATGGCTAGTGGTTGCATCAGAGCACACAGAGATCACAGAAAGGGTGCGCAGGTTTTCTCTGTGTGCTCTGTGATCTCTGTGGCTCGATTGGATTTATAAATGGACAAAATGCAAAACTTTGGAAAGGTTGCGGTACTGCTCGGTGGACGTTCCGCCGAACGGGAGGTGTCGCTGAAGAGCGGTACTGCTGTGCTGCAGGCGCTGCAGCGCAGCGGTGTGGATGCCCATCCGTTCGATCCGGCTGTACAGAATCTGCAGGCGCTGGTTGATGAGGGTTTCAACCGGGTATTCATCGCACTGCATGGGCGTTATGGTGAAGACGGCACGGTTCAGGGTGCACTGGAACTGCTGGGCATTCCCTATACCGGCAGCGGGGTGATGGCATCGGCATTGGGCATGGACAAGTGGCGTACCAAGCTGGTGTGGCAGGCGGGGGGGTTGCCAATACCGGATTACGCGCTGCTCGATGAACACAGCGATTGGGGAAGTGTTGTGCAACGGCTGGGTTTGCCGCTGTTCGTAAAACCCGCCAACGAAGGTTCCAGTGTCGGTATCAGCAAGGTGAAATCAGTGGCCGAATTACCGGCTGCCTATCGCGAAGCTGTCAAACATGACCCGCTGGTGCTGGCTGAAAGTTTCATCGGCGGTGGCGAATATACCGTTGCGATTCTGGGCGAGCGGGCGTTACCGGTGATCAAGATCGTACCGGCCAATGAATTTTATGATTATGAAGCGAAATACCTGAGCAACGACACCCGTTATCTGTGCCCGAGTGATCTGAGTGCCGCGCGGGAGGCGGAGATGCAGGACTTGGCCAAACAGGCATTTGCATTGATCGGCGGCCGGGGCTGGGGGCGCGTGGATTTTCTGATGGGTGAAAATGGCAAGCAGTATTTGCTCGAAGCGAACACCTCGCCGGGAATGACAGACCACAGCCTGGTGCCGATGGCGGCGCGCGGAGCCGGGATGAATTTCGAACAATTGGTGCTGAGCATACTGGAGCTAACCCATGTGGGATAACGCCACCCTGCTGCGCAGTATCGCCAACGCACTGCTCGGTTTCAGCGTGTGCGCGGTGTTATACGGCGTTGTCTACTACGTGACGCACCTGCCGGGACTGTTCCCGTTGCACAGCGTGCGCCTGATGGCTGCCCCGCAACGGGTGGATGCTGCGGACGTGCTGCAGGTGGTGCGCAATGATGTGACGGGAAATTTTTTTACCGTCGATATCAAACGGCTTAGGCAGTCCCTGGAAAAATTGCCATGGGTGCGCGGCGTGAATATACGCCGCCAATTCCCATCCCGGTTGGAGGTGGCCTTCGAGGAACATCAGGTGCTGGCGCACTGGAACGACAGTGAGCTGGTAAATCGGCAAGGCGAGGTCTTTTTTGTCGGTAAGGATTGGGCTGGTCAGAGTGAACCGGTGCTACCCCGATTTATCGGCCCGGACGGTTCCGCGGCCGAAGTGACGCAGTACTACACACAATTTGATCAACAGCTTGCAGGGTTGAGTCTGCAGGTGGACAAGATCGTTCTGACACCGCGTCATGCCTGGCAGCTGCATTTGAGCAACGGCATGATATTGGAATTGGGGCGTGAGGATATGCAGCAAAGGTTGGCGAGGTTCGTGAAGGTCTATCCCTATAGCCTCGCGGCGTTGCAGCAACGGGTGAAATATGTGGACTTGCGCTACCGCAACGGATTTGCGGTGGGCGGGTTGGCCAAACAGGGTTGATAGGCGGTAGCGGGGAATAAACGATGAGCAGAAACAGGGAAACGAAAAATCTGGTGGTCGGTCTGGATATCGGCACGTCCAAGATCGTGGTCATTGTCGGTGAAGCCAAACCGGACGGCATGCTGGAAGTGATCGGCATGGGTATGCACCCGTCGTCTGGGATGAAGAAGGGCATGGTGGTCAACATAGAAGCCACGGTGGGTGCGATCCAGCGCGCGCTGGAGGAAGCCGAACTGATGGCCGATTGCAAAATTGTCGAGGTCTATACCGGCATCGCGGGCAGCCATATACGCAGTATCAATTCGCGCGGCATGGTCAAGATCAAGGAGAAGGAGGTTGTCGCAGCCGATATCGAGCGCGTGATCGAGACGGCCAGTTCGATCAGCCTGCCGGGCGACCAGCAGATTTTGCATATCCTCGAACAGGAATTCAGTATCGACGGGCAGGATGGCATCAGAAAGCCGCTGGGCATGAGCGGGATGCGCTTGGATGTCGAGGTGCATATCGTCAGCGGAGCGGTGGCTGCGGTGCAGAACATCATGAAGTGCATCCACCGTTGTGGTCTGGAAGTGAACGAATTGATCCTGCAACCGCTGGCATCCAGCAAAGCCGTGCTTGCCGAAGATGAGAAAGAGCTGGGCGTATGCCTGGTGGATATAGGCGGCGGCACCACCGACATTGCGGTGTTCACCGGCGGCGCAATCCGCCACACCGCCGTGATCCCGATCGCCGGTGACCAGATCACCAATGATATTGCCATGGCCCTGCGCACCCCGACACAGGATGCCGAAGACATCAAGATCAAGCATGGCTGCGCGCTGCGCCAACTGGCCGACGGCGGCGCGATCGAAGTTCCGGGAGTCGGTGAACGCGGACCGCGCATGTTGTCACGCCAGACCCTGGCGGAGGTGATCGAGCCACGCGTCGAGGAATTGTATTCGCTGGTGCAACAGGAGTTGCGCCGTAGCGGATTCGAGGAATTGCTGTCGTCGGGCATCGTGATTACCGGTGGCAGCAGTGCCATGCAGGGCATGGTCGAACTGGGCGAGGAGATTTTTCATCTGCCGGTGCGCCTGGGTATCCCGAAATACATCGGCGGGTTGTCCGATGTGGTGAAAACACCGCGCATGGCGACCGGTGTCGGGCTGCTGTTATACGGCCTGGAACATCATCAACGCAATGAGGAGACGCGTATGCAATCGAATTCCTTTGGTGACGTACTGGCAAGAATGAAAGCATGGTTCCAGGGAAATTTTTAAATCCATTGTCCGGGCGCATCGCGGTGTTGCGCGGTGCTCGAACCCTTGCCGTGCCTTTTGCACTGTTTCGGGTTCTGCGCGCCACGCGCCTAGCGCTGTATCCCGTAGCGGTTTTAGCAGGCAATCCGCGTAGCGGATGCTCGCAAAAATGAATTTGCAGAGTTGTGTGGGGTAGATTTTAAGGTTGGTTTTTTGGCAATTATTTTAAGGAGACGGCGATGTTTGAAATTATGGAAACACAGACTCAGGATGCGGTGATCAAGGTGGTCGGCGTGGGCGGTTGCGGCGGTAACGCTGTCGATCACATGATCGAACAGGGTGTACAGGGAGTGGAATTCATCGTCATTAATACCGATGCTCAAGCGCTCAAGCGCAGCAAGGCGCAAACCCAGTTGCAGATCGGGGTGAATATCACCAAGGGTCTGGGTGCGGGGGCCAAACCCTCGGTTGGCCAGGCGGCGGCGGAAGAGGATCGCGAACGCATCAAGGAGATGTTGACGGGTGCGCACATGGTCTTCATTACCGCCGGCATGGGCGGCGGTACCGGAACCGGTGCGGCACCCATCGTCGCGCAGATTGCCAAGGAACTGGATATCCTGACCGTTGCGGTGGTCACCAAGCCGTTTGCGTATGAAGGCAACCGGATGCGATTCGCCAAAGCCGGCATCGAGTCACTGACAGAATATGTCGATTCCCTGATCATCGTGCCCAATTCAAAACTGATGGAAGTGCTGGGTAATGATGTGACCGTCCCGGAGGCCTTCAAGGCGGCCAATGGCGTGTTGCAGGGTGCGGTGGCGGGTATAGCCGAAGTGATCAACGTACCCGGGCTGATCAATGTCGATTTCGCCGACGTGCGTACCGTGATGTCTGAAAACGGCATGGCGATGATGGGTTCGGCAATCGCCACGGGCCCGGATCGTGCCCGGGTCGCCGCCGAACGTGCGATTGCCAGCCCGCTGCTGGAAGATGTGGACATGTCCGGTGCGCGCGGCGTGCTGGTGAATATCACGTCATCTTGCCAACTGAAGCTGAAGGAAATCGACGATGTGATGGAATGTGTGCAATTTGCGGCGGAAGAAGCAACCGTGATCGTCGGTTCCGTGTTCGATGAAACCATGGGCGATGAAATGCGTGTGACAGTCGTGGCGACAGGCCTGGGTGCGCCTCTGGCGCGCAAGCAAGCCAAGCCTGAGATAGTCTATCAGAATCAGGACTTTCAGCGCACCGGCACCCATGATGAGCCGGTCGCCGGTGTGAATTACGGTGAACTGGAAACACCGACCATCATGAGAAGCGGGCGCAGGGCAGCGGTGGATGCAATGGAAAAATCCGGCGTCGACACCTATGACATTCCGTCCTTCCTGCGCAAACAGGCGGATTAGAGTCGGGAAGGAGAGAGGTCGGGCACAGCGGGCGGAAAGCCCGATTGTGGTAACATTATGGCAATAATTTCGGTAATTAAAGCGGCAATGGTCAAGCAGCGCACCTTGAAAAATTCCGTCAGTGTGACGGGAGTCGGCTTGCACAGCGGCGAAAAAGTCACGCTCGGTTTACGTCCCGCACCGGTCAATACCGGTATCGTGTTTCGCCGAGTGGATGTGAAGCCGGTCGAGGAGATTTGTGCGCGCGCCGAACTGGTGCATGACACGCGTTTGTCCACCTGTATGGAACAGGGCGGTGTGCGCATCGCCACCATAGAGCATCTGATGTCGGCATTGGCCGGTTTGGGCGTGGACAACGCCTACGTTGATCTGGACAGCACGGAAGTGCCGATCATGGATGGTAGCGCGGGAACATTTGTCTTCCTGCTCCAGTCTGCCGGCATTATTGAACAATCCGCTGCCAAGAAATTCATCCGCATCAAGAAAACTGTCGAAGTGAAGCAGGGTGACAAATGGGTGCGTTTTGAACCGCACCCGGGTTACAAATTAACTTTCACCATCAATTTTACCCATCCGGTATTCGCCAATACCAAACAACATGTTACGGTCGATCTGGGCGAGGAGTCCTATATCCGGGACATTAGCCGGGCGCGCACTTTTGGTTTCATGCAGGATGTCGAGAACATGCGCGCACAAGGACTGGCGCTGGGTGGCAGTCTGGACAATGCCATCGTGATGGATGACTACCGGGTGCTGAATGCCGATGGATTGCGTTTTGAAGACGAATTCGTCAAACACAAGGTGCTTGATGCGATCGGCGATCTTTACCTGTTGGGGCACCCGCTGATCGGCGCGTTTTACGGCTACAAATCCGGCCATGCATTGAATAATGCCTTGCTGCGCGAACTGCTCGCGGATGACCAGGCTTGGGAATACGTCACGTTCGATAGTGTGGAAGAAGCGCCGGCGTTCCTGCGGCTGCAGCTACAGTCTGTTTGATCCGCGCATGAAAATCGCGGTGCCATGCTGATCCGTTTGCTGATTATGCTGGTGGTTTTGCTGCTGGTGCTCAGTGGCGGAATGTATGTCATTACGCGCGATCGTCGCTATCTTGAATTTGCATGGCAAACGGTGCGTTTCACGATTCTGCTGCTGTTTGTCTTCGCGCTGCTGTTTATACTGGAACGCTATGTGCTGGTGGGGTGGCTGGGCATTCTTTAACTCACGCTTAAAGGTTTTTGTGTCAGTTGCAAAAGCGGTTTGTGAAGATGTCTGTATCAGTTCTTTACTTTTGCCATTTTTTCCAGCGCAAGTTTGAGCGGTGAGTCGTCCAGATTGCTGCTGAGTTCGTTAAGGGCATTCTGTGCAGTTTTGCTTAGTACATGGCGGGTTGGCTTGGGTTGGGGACGGTCGAAGGAAACTTGCACCTTGACGCGGATTCCGCTAACCTCGCAGCCCCTGTTCTGCATCATAACCGCCAGTTCCGGTGCAAGCTGGCGCAATTTTGCAGCAACGGCAGCATTCGCAACGGCGATGCTGAGCGTGCCGAGTTGCAGACCCAACACCTGTACCTGGCCGGATTGGGCAAGATGAGGCGGGGCGACGCTGATGAAATGGCGTTGCAAGGTCGATAAAGCCTGTGCTTTGGTCAGTAGCGGAAGCAGTTCCCGATTTACGCTCAGCAAAGTTTTTAGTTGTTGTGCCACAAATTTTGAATACTTGAGTATAGGGTGAAGCATGAATATTATTCTAGTTTCCAATCGTCTGGCAAAAACTCGCAGCATTACCCTGGGTGGGGGGCAGATAGCATTGATGTTGATACTGCTGTCCATGTTGATGTTGGGCGCTGCCATGGGGCTGCAATATGCCCTGGTTCGATTTGCTCCGGAATCACTTAGCGATGGGATTCGCTCGCTTTTGTCAGAGGTGCAAAGCGCCGAACAGCAGAAGCAGAAAAATTTCCTGCAGAACAGTCTGGATGCCATGGCGATCAGGGTTGGACAGATGCAGGCACAGGTACAACGCCTGGATGCGCTGGGTGCGCGGTTGACCAAACTGGCGGGCATGAAGCCGGGGGAATTCCAGTTTTCCGAGCCGCCGGCGATGGGCGGGCCGCTTATCACCTCTCCCGAAAAGAAAATGTCCGAGAACGGTTTGAATCAGCAAATGGACCGATTGAGTCATTTGGTCAATGACCGCAGCGACAAATTGACTGCCCTGCAAACCCTGCTGCTACAGAACCAGTTGAGCCGCAGGTTGTTGCCCTCCATGCCGCCTGTCCGCACCGGATATTACTCGTCGAATTTTGGCTGGCGCATAGATCCGTTTACCGGCCAGAATGCATTGCACGAAGGGGTCGATTTCGTTGCCAACGCCGGAACGCCGATTTATGCATCAGCGGGCGGAGTGGTCGACTACGCCGGTTTGGATGGCTCGTATGGTAATATGGTCGAGATTGATCACGGCAATAATATTGTCACACGCTACGCGCATGCTTCCAAAGTGCTGGTAAAGGTTGGTCAGGTGGTGCGGCGCGGCCAGGAAATAGCCGAAGTGGGGAGTACCGGTCGTTCAACCGGAAACCATCTGCACTTTGAAGTACGTTATAAAGGTGTCGCTCAGAATCCCGTGCGTTTTTTGCAGAAATCCTCCGGTTAACAGTGATGGATATTGGTGAGGGTGAGGTGAATGTTCACCTCACCCTCTATTATTTGTAGTCGAGAAAACAAAAATATGATTTCCAAAGTACTGAAAAGTGTCTTCGGTAGCCGCAATGATCGCTTGCTCAAGCAATACCGCGCTACAGTCCAAACCATCAACAAGCTTGAAGCCGATATCGCCAAGTTGAGCGATGAGGAATTACGCCAGAAAACCGACAGTTTCAGGCAGCGTTTTGCGCAGGGCGAAACGCTTGATGCACTTTTGCCGGAGGCCTTTGCCGTGACGCGTGAGGCGAGTACCCGGGTGCTCGGGATGCGTCACTACGATGTGCAGCTGATCGGCGGCATGGTGCTGCATTATGGCAAGATCGCCGAGATGCGCACCGGCGAGGGTAAAACGCTGATGGCCACTTTGCCGGTATATCTGAATGCGATTTCCGGCAAGGGCGTGCATGTCGTGACTGTAAATGATTACCTGGCCAGTCGCGATGCCGAATGGATGGGCCGGCTGTATCGCTTTCTGGGTTTGTCGGTGGGTGTGATCCTGTCCCAGATGGAGTCATCCGAGAAACAAACGGCTTATGCCTCCGATGTGACCTATGGAACCAACAACGAATTCGGTTTCGACTATCTGCGCGACAACATGGCAGCGCAGGTCGGCGAACGCTTCCAGCGCCCGCTTAACTACGCCATTGTGGACGAGGTGGATTCGATCCTGATCGACGAGGCGCGAACCCCGCTGATTATTTCCGGCCAGGCCGAAGATAACGTGGATATCTATGTGCGCATCGACAAGCTGGTACCGCAGCTGGTGCGCAAGGCGGGCGATCCGGACGAAGAAGGTCCGGGCGACTACAGCGTGGACGAAAAGAACAACCAGATCCTGCTGACCGAGTCGGGACACGAGCACGCAGAAGACATACTTACCCGGGCAGGGCTGTTGCCGGAAGGCGGAAGTTTGTATGACACCGCCAACATCACCCTGATACATCATCTGTATGCGGCTTTGCGCGCGCACAACCTTTTTCACCTCGACCAGCATTATGTGGTGCAGGACGGGGAAGTAACGATTGTGGATGAATTCACGGGACGTTTGATGTCCGGGCGACGCTGGTCGGATGGCCTGCATCAGGCCGTCGAAGCCAAAGAGGGCGTGACCATCCAGAAGGAGAACCAGACGCTGGCTTCGATCACCTTCCAGAATTATTTCCGCATGTACGGCAAGCTGGCCGGCATGACAGGCACGGCGGATACCGAGGCATATGAGTTCCAGCAAATATATAGTCTGGAAACAGTAATTATCCCGCCGCATCGTCCGACCATACGCAAGGATATGATGGACAAGGTGTATCTCACCGCCAATGAAAAATATCACGCGGTGATCGAAGATATCAAAGACTGCTACCAGCGCGGGCAACCGGTGCTGGTGGGCACGACTTCTATCGAGAATTCGGAATTGCTATCGGGATATCTGGAACGCGACAAGCTGCCGCACCAGGTGCTGAACGCCAAACAGCATGAGCGCGAGGCGGAAATCATCGCGCAAGCCGGACAGCCGAAGATGGTTACCATCGCCACCAACATGGCGGGTCGCGGCACTGACATCGTGCTGGGAGGAAGCGTAGAGAAACAAACTGAATTTCTGCGCGAAGATGCCAGCCTGGATCATGCAACAATAGAGCAACGCATCGTCCAGTTAAAATCCGAATGGAAACAGTTGCACCAGCAGGTATTGGACAGCGGCGGGCTGCACATCATCGGCACCGAGCGCCACGAATCACGGCGCGTGGACAATCAGTTGCGTGGCCGCTCCGGCCGTCAGGGTGATCCCGGATCGAGTCGTTTCTACCTGTCGCTGGAAGATCCGTTACTGCGCATTTTTGCTTCCGATCGCGTTACCGCGATCATGAATAAATTCAAATTGCCGGAAGGTGAGGCGATCGAGCATACCTGGGTGACGCGCGCGATCGAAAATGCGCAGCGCAAAGTCGAGGCGCGCAACTTTGACATGCGCAAACAGATTCTTGAATACGACGATGTGGCCAACGATCAGCGTAAGGTGATCTATCAGCAGCGCAGCGAGTTGCTGGAAAGCGCGGATATTACAGAAACCATTCAGGCGATGCGCGAGGACGTGCTGGAAAACACCATAAGCCAGTACCTCCCGCCGCATTCCATGGAAGAGCAATGGGATGTCCCGGCGCTGGAAAGGAATCTGGCTTCAGAATTCCGTCTGGAATTGCCGCTGGAACAATGGCTGGAAGAAGACAAGCAGTTTAATGAAGCCGCGTTGCGCATGCGCGTCAGGGAGCTTGCACAGCAGCAATATGAGGCGAAGGTCGAAGCAGTGAGCGCCGAGGTCATGCATCATTACGAGCGTGCGATGATGCTGCAAAGTCTGGATGCGCATTGGCGCGAGCACCTGTCCGCATTGGATCATCTGCGCCAGGGGATCCATTTGCGCGGCTATGCGCAAAAGAACCCGAAGCAGGAATACAAGCGCGAGGCATTCGAGTTATTTGCCTCGATGCTGGATGCGATCAAGCTTGAAGTGACGCAAATATTGATGACCGTGCAGGTGCGCAGCGAGGCAGATGTGGAAGTCGCGGAAGCTGCTCCCGCGCCGGGAAATGTGCAGTATCATCATGCGGATTACGAGGAAGCGCTGGGTCAGTCTCCCGAGGACCCGTCAACCGATGAGGAACATACACCGTTTGTGCGTACCGGGCAAAAGGTGGGACGCAATGACCCCTGCCCCTGCGGGTCAGGCAAGAAATACAAGCAGTGTCATGGCAAGTTAAGTTAATCCTCGAAGGAGCATGGAATGTCACTAGTGAAGGATACGCTGCGCACCTCGACGATCACCGAGGAGCTGAGCGATGCCGAAGTGGAGATCATCGAGGGGCTGTTCGAGGTTCAGGATTACAACTCGGGCGATAAAATCGTCCAGCCGGGAGACCAGCAAGCTGACAATCTTTACATTCTGGCGCATGGTGATATCGAAGTGAGGATAGCAAGCGGCCACGAAGAATCCATTATTCACGTGCTTAAACCGGGTGATCTGGCCGGCATCATCACCTTTGTCGGTGGTGCGGCCGCCGATATAAGCGCGACTCTTTACGCGGTCGGCAACACAAAAGTGTTGAGCATGGCAAGGGCGGATTTTGAAAATCTGATCAACTCCCACCCGATGATCGTGTACAAGGTGATGCGCGGCGTGGTGCGCAATGTGCATGGCATTGTGCGGCGCGTGAACAGCCAATCGGCAGAGTTGAGCAACTATATCTATAAAACCCATGGCCGCTATTAAACATGGCGGCATAAATCTACTGCACAAACTGCCATCGGGGTCGCGCGGCACTCGGCACCCTCGTGTGCTTTTAAGTACACTCCGGTGCCTGCACTTCCGGCTTCCCCAATGTCAGTCCGCTCGCTACGATTTTTGTTGCCATGTTGGAATTAATTTATGCCAGTGAACCTGATCCAGCCCGTTGCGGCACAGCTATTGCCCGTTGCGGGCGTTTCCCTCGGAATTACGGCAGCGAATATCAAGCGCGAAAATCGCAAGGATCTGCTGGTGATGCAGTTGTGCAAGGACGCACGGGTTGCCGGTGTGTTCACCCGGAATCGTTTCTGTGCCGCGCCGGTGATCGTCGCGCGCGAGCATCTCGCCCAGGTAGCGAATACAGGCGCGGACGGAATCCGCGCGCTGCTGGTCAATACCGGCAATGCCAATGCCGGCACCGGCGAGCAGGGCATGCAGGACGCACGCACCACCTGCGCGGCGTTGGCGGGCCTGCTGGGTTGCAAGGCAACACAGATATTGCCGTTCTCCACCGGTGTGATCATGGAACCGCTGCCGGTCGCCAGGATTGCCGCCGGCCTGCCCGGTTGCGTGGCGAACATGCAAGCCGACAACTGGTATGACGCGGCCAATGCGATCATGACCACCGACATCGTCGCCAAGGGGATTTCAAGGCAGGTGTCGATAGACGGCGTGCTGGTTACGATCACCGGCATTTCCAAGGGCTCGGGCATGATCCACCCCAATATGGCGACCATGCTCGGCTACATCGCCACCGATGCTGCGATCGCACAACCGTTGCTGCAGGCGATGGTGCGAGAAGCCGCAGACCGTTCGTTCAATTGCATCACCGTGGACGGCGACACCTCTACCAACGATGCACTGATGCTGATCGCCACCGGAAAATCCTCTTTGTCCGAAGTGGAATCAGCCGACAGCAAAGCCGGCAAAGCTTTGCAATCGGCCATCACCGAGGTCGCGATACATCTGGCACAAGCCATCGTGCGCGACGGTGAAGGCGCAACCAAATTCATCACGGTGCGGATCGAGGGGGGCAGGGATGAGGCGGAATGCAAGCAGATCGGCTATGCCATCGCGCACTCGCCGCTGGTCAAGACGGCATTCTTTGCTTCGGATCCGAACCTCGGTCGTATTCTTGCTGCGATCGGCTATGCGGGTATAGATGATCTGGATGTGGCCGCGCTCAAACTGTATCTCGACGAGGTGCTGGTCGCCGAAAATGGTGGACGTGCGAACAGCTACCGCGAGGAAGACGGTCAGCGCGTCATGCAGCAGAGTGACATCACCATCCGCGTGGTGCTGGATCGCGGCGCGGAGAATGCCACGTTGTGGACATGCGATTTCTCTTACGACTACGTGAAGATCAACGCCAGTTACCGGAGCTAACTGCCGGTATTGCGGATGGTCCGCATATTCAGTAAAAAGGAGCTATAGTCACCGCACAATTTGTTTTGTCCGGTGCAGATGTTCCCGCAACAAATCTGTACAAGGGACAGAGAGGAGCGTAAATGATAGGCCGCAAGCTATTTCGTGCCGTTCGACCATTCATCTCGGCTGTAGCGGTCATTACCACTGCCACCATTCTCGTCTTTACAATCTACTTTACCCAGCTTGGCGTGCAATGGATCACATTCCTGACCGGG
>JBDTCC010000067.1:0-6759 GCA_039923775.1 Gallionella sp.
GACTCGTCCTTTACCAGCCCGCCGGTTGGCGTGTACGGGATTAAATTAAATAACATGGCTAAGTATGTAGAACTATCTGTAGAGTACTTGCGGACGCGGGTTCAATTCCCGCCGTCTCCACCAATAAAACAAAAAAGCTCACCTTTATGGTGGGCTTTTTTGTTTTGATAGCGATACATCGAGAATTGGATTTGCGTCCGGTACGGACGCGGGGTGAACGGGGAATTCGAGCAGCACTGCTGCGAGCCCGTGAACGACAATGCGCATGCAGGCGCGTTGGCTGGCCAGGATGGCCAATTCCCACTAAATACTTCACCTTCGTGGTGTCGTTTTATTTGTTGTTCATCGGCTAAAAGCTGCCAGTCGGATTTACTGCTTTTCACCTTCCTGTGAGATCGGTGGAATACGTTCTCTGTGCATGCACCCGCCAGCGGGCAGGTCGGGGAACGATAAGCCTGCTTATACTTCTATAAAGTGGCACATTCCGTTTTTAAAAGTTTCTGATCCCCTGTTCTACAGAGAGGGGGAAAGCACAGTGACAAAGCCACGGTGTGTTGGATTATATACAACCCAATAATTAGCGGACGGCGGTTAAAAACCAGCTCGATTGGCATTCAGCACCAATATTTCCAACACATTCGGCTCGCATGCCGACAATTTCAGAGTTTTACCATTCAGGTTGGCGCAAGGAAGCGGGTCTAATATTTATCCTGTGCTGTTTTGCACATAACCGTTCAATTCAAAATCAAGGAGCGTTCAACACGGTTAATTTTACACATTCAATAGGAGGTCATAACCATGCAAGCAAATCAAAAGACGACTGCATCATATGTCCCGCAACAGGAAGTGGAGAAACTACAATTTGAGTTGAATGTTGACGAAACAAGATTCATTGATAATCAAGTGCTGCCAGAGGAAGACGTGAAATTTATCGGGACACTCGGCTGGCTCAGCGCAGCAGCAGTGTTAATAGCCAGTTTAAGTGTTCTTCCCTAGTTTAACCAACCGCTTAGTGGCAATGCTGCCATTCCCGCACCTGCGCGGGAATGGCAGATTAACAGGGTTAAGCTGTAGCTAGTTCAACCCCGCCGGCCTTTAGGGCTACTTCTGAATCTAGCAGCAAAATTTCACTCTGAATATAATTAGTTTGCATGCTGGGCCCAGTTAGATAGAATTCTCTCCGACCGAATACCCATACCTCGAATAACTGCAATATCTACGAAAACACGGAGTAAATATGAAATACATTAGTATCGCCGCAGCAGCAGCCTTAATGATTACTGACAGCGTACTGGCTGACGCCATGCCGGTGGAAGTGAAGCAGTTGCAATGTCTCTCTTGCCACGCCGTTGACCGCAAAGTAATAGGCCCTGCATGGCGTGATGTGGGCAAGAAATACAAGGATGCCAAGAATTTTGAATACAACGGTAAGGAATATCCCCTGTTTGAAGGTTTGGTAATGAAAGTTTCCAAGGGCGGCTCCGGTCACTGGGGCACCTTCCCCATGCCCGCCAATGACCCAACCGGAAGCAAGAAGGACAAGATAGAGAAAATGGTCAAATTCGTGTTGAGCCTGGACTGATTTTAGTCCTCGTTTCAATGAACAAAGCCGACCTGGTGTCGGCTTTGTTCATTTTGCGACCTGCCAATTTGAAATTGGTAAAGCCTGCTCAAATCACGGAAGGCGATGATGGCGAACCGACACAAAACATCTTGCTCTGGGCAGCGTTGTCATTGTATTTTATGATGACCCCGAAATTAGGCGAGACCCACTTCTCGGCTCCTTCCTGCTGATAGTTCATCCCGATAGCGCCTTTGATCTTTGCCATCAACTTGTCCGGCTCATCGGCAAACGTGGCGCCAATGAAATTGGCGTTTTCACCTACAAAAATATATTCAATTTTGGAATTAAATAATTTTCCGTTAATCTTCCACCAGTTTGCCCCGCCGTAGGAATATTCGGATTTCCCGAAATTATTGGTCATGTATTCATTGAAATATTCAGAGCTGACCTGATCCCTGCATAACAGGGCAGAGCCAATCACATCAGGGAAATGGCTCGGCTCAGCAGTTGCCGAATGGCTACAGAACAATAACGGCAATATCAATATCAGTTTTTTCATTGATTCATCATGCTGGGCTTATGTTCAGTACTATCGACAAAATATTCTTAAAGTTGACACCTGGAGTAAAAAATATTTGCCTTGGCAAAGCAGTTAAATATGTCCGGTAGCAGCCCCTTCACCAAATCCAGATCAACCCTCCTCGCCACTTTCTGTAAAATACGCCCCCAAAAGCATCCTGCCGGCACACTAACAGCTCTACCCTGACTCCAAACTATGGCAAAAAATACCTACGACGAATCCAGTTTCAAAGTTTTGCGCGGTCTCGAACCGGTGCGCCAGCGGCCGGGGATGTACACCAATCTCGAATCCCCCAATCACCTGATCGCAGAAGTCGTGGACAACGCCTGCGACGAGGCGCTGGCCGCTTATGCGAAGAACATCACCGTCACGGCGCACAGCGACGGTTCTGTGACGGTAACGGACGACGGACGCGGCATCCCGGTCGGCATTCATTCGGAAGAAGGCGTGTCGGTGGTGGAAGTGGCGTTCACGGTGCTTCATTCCGGCGGCAAGTTCGACAAGGAAACCGGCGGCGCTTACAAGTTTGCGGGCGGCCTGCACGGCGTCGGCGTGGCAGTCACAAATGCGCTGTCCACCAAGGTCGAGGTGACGGTGTATCGCGATGGCGGCGAGCATTTCATCCACTTCAGTAACGGTGCGGCCGAAGCACCGCTCGCTCGCGTCGGCGACTGCCCGAAAAAACGCAGCGGCACCACCGTGCGTGCATGGCCGAACCCCAAATATTTCGATGTACCCAATATCATCCTGCCGCAATTGGAACGTTCATTGCGTTCCAAGGCAGTATTGCTGCCGGGTGCAAGCATTACTCTGCATATCGAGAAAACCGGCGAGACGAGATCATGGTCGTACCCGGACGGATTGCGCGGATACCTGGCCGAAGCGACCGCGGAACAGGAATTGGCCGTGCCCATCTTCGCGATGGAGAAGTTCGTACCCGTTGGTAGCGACAGTGGTTATGCCGAGGGCGAA
The DNA here is from genome assembly GCA_039923775.1 of Gallionella sp. Taxonomy (GTDB): domain Bacteria; phylum Pseudomonadota; class Gammaproteobacteria; order Burkholderiales; family Gallionellaceae; genus Gallionella. The sequence continues at coordinate 3,117 of JBDTCC010000067.1, forward strand.
GGCGCGGCCTGGGCGATCGTATGGTCGGGTGAGGGTACGGTAATACGCGAGTCCTACGTTAACCTGATCCCCACCTGGTCGGGCGGCACGCATGATTCCGGATTGAAGGACGGCGTGTTCAACGCGGTCAAGAATTTTGCCGAACTGCACGGTATGTTGCCCAAGGGCGTGAAGCTGGTATCGGACGACGTTTTCTCGCGGGCCAGTTTTGTGCTGTCTGCCAGAGTATTGGACCCTCAGTTCCAGGGGCAGACCAAGGACAAGCTGGTGTCGCGCGATGCGCTGCGTCTGGTGTCCCTGATGGTGAAAGATCCGCTGGATCTGTGGTTGAACGAGCATGTGGACTACGGCAAGCGCATCACCGAACTGGCCATTCAGCAGGCGCAGACCCGCATGCGCTCGGCCCAGAAGGTTGAGAAGCGGAAGGGTTCGTCGGTCGCGGTGCTGCCCGGCAAGCTGACCGATTGCAGCTCCAGCGACCCCAGCCGCACCGAGTTGTTCCTTGTGGAAGGCGATTCCGCAGGTGGCTCGGCCAAACAGGGACGCAACAAGGAATTCCAGGCCGTGCTGCCGTTGCGCGGCAAGGTGCTTAACACCTTTGAGGTAGAAAAAGACCGGTTATTCGCCAACAACGAGATACACGATATCGCCGTGGCGATCGGCGTGGATCCGCATGCCCCAGACGAGCAGGCGGACCTGTCCGGTCTGCGCTACAACGGCATTTACATCATGGCCGACGCCGACGTGGACGGCGCCCACATTTCCACGTTGCTGCTCACGCTGTTCTTCCGCCACTTCTACCAGGTGGTGCTGGCCGGAAAAATATATCTGGCGCAGCCGCCGTTGTTCCGCGTGGACGTACCCGCGCAGGGCAAGAAGCCGATTCGCAAGATCTATGCACTCAACGAAGGCGAATTGCTCGCCATCGAGGACCGGTTGCGCCAGGAAAAGGTACGCGAAGGTTCCTGGTCGATTTCACGCTTCAAGGGTCTGGGCGAAATGAACGCCGGGCAACTGTGGGATACCACGCTCAACCCCGATACGCGGCGCGCTCTGAAAGTGAATGTCGCCGCGATCCCGTTCAACGAAAATATGGAAATGTTCAACATGCTGATGGGCAAACACGAAGCATCGACACGCCGTGCGTGGCTGGAATATCACGGTAATGAAGTTACGGGGGATGTGTAAACATGAGTAACAATCCTACCAACCCGAACAATACGGACAACCCGAACAATACGAACAACGAAGACCAGTCCGATCTGTTTCCCGCTGCAGAAAGCGATGCGACGGAAGTGGTGGAAGAATCTGCAGAAGCTCCGGAGTCTGCAGCAGCCGGCAACGGCGGCGCAAGGCAATTCGCCCCACTGCCCGCATTGCCGGATGGCGACGAAGTGCCGATCGCGCAGTATGCCGAGCGCGCCTATCTGGAATACGCGATCTCGGTAGTCAAAGGCCGTGCGCTGCCGGACGTGTGCGACGGACAGAAACCTGTGCAGCGCCGCATTCTCTACGCGATGCGCGCGATGGGCCTGAACCACGGCAGCAAGCATGTCAAATCGGCGCGTGTGGTCGGCGATGTGCTGGGTAAATATCATCCCCACGGCGACTCGTCCGCCTACGAAGCCATGGTGCGGCTGGCGCAGGATTTCTCGCTGCGCTACCCGCTGGTGGACGGCCAGGGAAACTTCGGGACGCGCGACGGGGATAATGCGGCGGCAATGCGCTATACCGAGACGCGCCTGACGCCGCTGGCCGAACTGCTGTTGTCTGAGATTGACATGGGTACGGTGGACTTCGTACCCAACTACGACGGCGCATTCAAGGAACCCGCCATGCTTCCGGCACGGCTGCCGATGGTGCTGCTCAACGGCGCATCGGGCATCGCGGTCGGCATGGCAACGGAGATCCCCTCACACAACCTGCGTGAAGTTGCTGATGCCGCCGTGCAGCTGGTGCGCAATCCGGAACTTGGTGACGATGCCCTGCTCGCCTGCATACACGGACCTGATTTTCCCGGTGGCGGACAGATCATTTCCTCGGCACGCGACATCCGCGACTGCTACCTGAGCGGGCGCGGCTCACTGAAAATGCGCGCACGCTGGACAATCGAGGAACTGGCGCGCGGCCAGTGGCAGGTCGTGGTGCATGAACTGCCGCATGGCGTATCGACGCGCAAGGTGCTGGAAGAGATTGGCGAACTGACCAATCCGAAAGTCAAAGCCAACAAGAAGAGCCTGAATCAGGATCAGGTGCAGAACAAGCAACTGGTGCTGTCGGTGCTTGATGCAGTGGCGGACGAATCCGACAAGTCGCAGGCGATACGCCTGGTGTTCCAGCCCAAGTCCTCGCGCCAGTCAGAGGCCGATCTGATGAATGTATTGCTTGCGCACACCAGTCTCGAATCTTCCGCGCCGATTAACATGACCATGATCGGGCTGGACGGTCGCCCGCAGCAAAAGCCGCTCTCCAAAATTATCCGAGAATGGGTCGAGTTTCGCCTGGGCACCGTGCGCCGCCGCAGCGAGCATCGCCTGGCCCAGGTCAATGACAGGCTGCACATACTCCAGGGGCGCCTGATCGTGTTCCTTAACCTCGACGAGGTGATCGCGCTGATCCGTGAATCGGACGATCCCAAGGCTGCATTGATCGCACGCTTCGAACTTTCCGATCGACAGGCCGAAGACATACTGGAAATCCGCCTGCGCCAGTTGGCGCGCATGGAAGGCATACGCATCGAAAAAGAAGTGAAGGTGCTGGAAAAGGAACGCAAGGAACTGACCCGCCTGCTGGCCAAGGAAAGCGCACTGCGTGAACTGGTCGCCACCGAGATCGAGGCCGATGCGTCGACCTACGGTGACGACCGTCGCACACTGATCAAGGAAGAGGAAAAATCGACACTGGTAGTGCCGCTGCTGGACGAACCGGTGACCGTGATCATCTCGAACAAGCACTGGGTGCGCAGCCGCCAGGGACACGGGCTGGATCTGTCCTCGCTGGCCTTCAAGGACGGCGACAGTTTGCTGGAAAAATACGAGTGCCGCACCACCGACAACTGCATCGTGATCTGCGACAACGGCCGCGTATGCAGCATTCCGGTCGCACAATTCCCCTCGGGGCGCGGCGACGGCGCTCCGCTTACCACCTTCATCGATCTCGCGCCCGGCGCAAAGATCGCGCATGCTTTGTGCGGCAAGTCGGACCAGCAACTGTTGATTGCGACTACCGCCGGCTACGGCTTCACCTGCGCCATCGGCGACATGGTGGGAAGAAACAAGGCCGGCAAACAATTCATCACCGTGGACAAGGAAGCCATCCTGCCCCCCGTTCCGTTCATGCCCACCGAACAATCGCTGGTGGCTGCCGCATCCAACGGCGGCAGGTTACTGGTATTCCTGTTTGGCGAGTTGAAACGACTGCCCGGCGGGGGCAAGGGAGTTATTCTGATGGGCCTGGGCGTCAAGGAAGAATTGGCGGCGGCGGCCGTTATCAATCAGGCCGAGTTGAAGATAATCGGCAAGGCAGGCGCCAAAGAGCAGGTCGTCAAATTGTCCGGCGCAGTGCTGCAGTCCTATTTCGGAAAGCGCGCTCGCGGCGGCCAGCGTCTTCAGTCAAAAATCAAACCCGTCCGGATCGAATGAAC
>JBDTCC010000068.1:0-6891 GCA_039923775.1 Gallionella sp.
TTTTTCTCCATCAGTCCGCGCGCCAGTTCCTGCCAGACGCGTTCCGCCACCAGCGCATCCACTTCGCCGTTGTTCACCATCTCGCGCATCAGCGTCAGGGTATCCGGGGCGATGACGAAGCCGAAACGTGCCGCAAAGCGCGCCGCGCGCAGGATGCGCACCGGGTCCTCGGCGAATGCGGTGCTGACATGGCGCAGGATGCCCGCGCGCAGATCGGCGATGCCGTTATGCGGATCGATCAGCTTGCCGTCGGCATGCTTGCCATCAAATTCCTGCGCAATCGCGTTGATGGTGAAATCGCGGCGCAGCAGATCCTGTTCCAGCGTGACATCCGGCGCCGCATACACGGCGAAGCCCTGATAGCCGCGCGCGGTCTTGCGCTCGGTGCGCGCCAGCGCATATTCTTCGTGGGTCCCGGGATGCAGGAACACCGGGAAATCCTTGCCGACCGGCTGGAAGCCCTGTGCCACCATCTCTTCCGGTGTGCTGCCCACCACCACCCAATCGTGATCCTGGACTTCCAGTCCCAGCAAGCGGTCGCGCACCGCGCCGCCCACGCAATAGATTTTTGCCTTACTTGCCATCGGTATTCGCCGGTGAGTTATCGGCAGGTTTGGCCGGAACGATACCCAGACGCTTCTTGAGCGAGCGCGGAGAGTCGCCGAATTGGGCGGCATAATAGGCTGTATTGCTCATCACCTTTTCCACATAATCGCGCGTTTCCTGATAGGGAATGGTTTCGGCATAAATCGCACCTTCGAGCGGTTTGTCACCGCGCCATTGCAGCGCCCGGGACGGTCCGGCATTGTATGCCGCCGAAGCCAGCACAGGGTTGTTTTCAGCGCGGGAAAGAACGGATTTCATGTAATAGGTGCCGATGCGCAGGTTGGTGTCGAGCTCATGGATCAGCGCGGTGCGGTAACTCTTCAGCCCGAGCTTTCTGGCAACCCAGCGCGCGGTGCTGGGCATGATCTGCATCAGTCCCGCTGCGCCGGTTTCGGATTTGGCGCTGGTCGCAAAACGGCTTTCCTGGCGCATCAAGCCGTACACCCAGGCCTCGTCGAGACCGTGTTTGCGCAGATGTTCCTGCAGGTCGGCCCGGTACGGGGCAGGGTAGCGCATGCTGAAATCGTGTTCGGATACGGTCTTGTCCGCCGCACCGATTGCACGGTCGTACATCTTGTTGCGCCGCGCGATTTCGGCTGCGGTCAGCAATTGCCGGTCATTCAGGTTGTTCACCACCCAGCGCCATTCCTCCAGCGCATCGCTGCGCATGCCGATGCGATACAACGCCACCGTGCGTTGCACGCCCGGCATCGCGGATACGGCGGCAATGGCCTGACTGTCCGGTTTGTAGACCGGCTCGGGCTGGCTTATTACCGCGGTGCCGGACATTTCATCGCCGGCCAGCAATCCGTAAAAACTGTATTCGCCGCTCAGGGGCAGGAAAATCTTCCGCGCTTCGGCCGGTTTCCCCAGCGCCTTCAGCGCGCGCGCTTTCCAGTACAGCCACGCCGATTCCTGTTGCTGTTCGGTGCCCATCGCGTTCACGCTTGTCAATACCTCCGGCCAGTCCAGTGCGCGCAATGCGGCGCGGACCCGCCATGCGGATTGCTGATCATCGAGCGGCATGTCTTGCGCAGCCCGGTACCATTTCAGCGCGCGTTCATCCAGATTGCGCGCCGCCTGATAGGCCAGCCGGCCATAACCATATTGCTGTTCGCTTGGCGGAAAATATCCGGCGATTTTTTTCCAGTGTGCGGCAGCCAGATCGGTGGATTGTTTTGCCAGCCGTTCCACGGCAAACAGCGCGGCAATACGCTGCCCCCTGGTTGACAACCCGGGATTCCAGCCCGATGCCGGAACTGAATCGTCGCCGTAGATATCGGCACATGGGCCGTCGCATTCCGCACCGGTATCATGGTTCGGGGGTGTCGATCCGCCATTTCCCGCCAACGGGGTATCGGCCTTGCCGAAGCCAAGCTGCGACCAGAAATTTGTCCATGCAAATCGTCCCCTGGGCGGTGCGGGCGGGGTTGCATTGACAGCGCTGGCGGCTTGCACCGCAGAGGCGGGCGATTCGGCAGGTGATGCGGCGTGCGACTTGATAGGCGAAGCCGGGTGCGCATGGGAAGCCGGCGTGTCCGCAACATTCGTGGTACGGGTAATACCCGCCGCCAGTTTCCTCAGGTAACGATCCGGATCAGCGGCGGCGCTTTTCAGCATGGCAGGCAAGTCCGCGTATTCGTCACCCAGTTGTCCGGACAGCTTGATCGCAAACGTCACATTGTTCGCCTCCAGGGCCAGGCGCAGTCGCCGGCTGATATCCGGTTTGCTGATGATGCCGGCGGTTAGTGCCGCATCAAACAGCGTCTTGCAATCATCCGGTTGTTCCTTGCCGACGAACCACAATTTGCGAGCTTCGCTCAGCACGGCGGATTCCCGGTCGCTGCGGCGCGATTGCAGGGCGTAACAGGTCAACTCGGTATCCCCGTTGCGCAAGTGCGGATACCCGGCATCGAACAGGTCCCATTGCTGATTCTTGCCCAGCACCTTGAGCCATTCGCCGCGCAACAGGTCTATCACAGGCGTGTCTTCAGGGCGGGATAAAAAGCTCCTGGCCGCGTTCTCGAGCGCAGCCGGAACTGGCCCCTGGTTGAGTTTCTTCAGGGCCAGACTTAACTGGTAATAGCGGACGTACACCTCCAGCGGCGAGTTTTTTAGCCGCTGGGAAAATTGTCCCAGTTTGACCGTGTCTCCGGCGAGAAAGGCGTCGTGTGCAGCAAGAAAATCCGCATCACCGGTAAAGAGCACGCCACGTTGCGGTGACCCTCCCTGATCCGCCAGTGCGGGAGGGGTGACCAGCAACAAGAAATAAAGTAGGAACTTCATTGAAAACCATCATAAACCATACTCGCAAAGCATAGCACAACGCAAAGTTTGCCCGCGTTGGGGAGGAAATAAATAAAGGCATTTTCCCCGGACCAACCCTATTGTTTGGGTTCGATATTTGTGGTTCCGGAATTTTGTTGCAACAGGCTGACCGTGTCGGCTTCGAACAGAGACTTCAATTGTTCGGTGGCCAACCGGGAATTCTGGATCAGTTGCGTCTCGTCGTGATGGACCGCATGCTGGACTTCTATGAGTGACTCGTCGTGCTGCCTGAACAGGCTTGCAGCGCGCCCGGCCGCGGTGTCAGTGAAACCCAGGCTGAGCAAAGCCTGCTGTGCGACGGCGATGCTGCTCAGGAGAGTCTCACGATAGATCATGGTGATGCCGAGATCGCGCAATTGAAAGTGGTGGGTCCTGTTGCGAGCCCGCGCCAGTATCGGCAGGTCGGGAAAATGCTCGCGGACCAGCGCGGCGGTTTTCAGCGAGGCTTCCACGTCATCGATGGCGAGCACAAAAAGTTTGGCACGGCCGGTTTTGGCCGAGATCAGCAGATCCAGCCGGGTGGCGTCGCCGAAATAAATCTTGCTGCCGAAGCGCCGCACAAAATCCACCTGCTGGTAGTTTACTTCGATGGCCGTAAACGGTATCCCGCACATCCGCAATATGCGGGATACGACTTGCCCGACGCGGCCAAACCCGGCGATGATGACCGGATTACCCGGCCCGTCTATCACGTCATACTCCGGAGCACTGGTACGATCCAGCCAGCGCGAGATCATGCGATCGTGCGTCACGAACAGCAGCGGAGCGAGCAGCAGCGAAACGGTTACGGCCATGATCAGCAGCTGTGAAGTTTCCAGGTCGAACACGCCCAATCCGGTTGCGGCGGCAAACAGCACAAAGGCAAACTCGCCACCCTGAGCCAGCGCTACAGCAAGACGTTGTGCATGGATATTGTTTGCGCCGGTTGCGCGCGAAATGGCATACAGCACCGCAAACTTGATCAGCATCATCGCCAGCGCCAGACCGAACAGAGTGAGCGGCTCGGTCCATACCAAAGTGAGGTTGGCACTCATGCCGACGGCGATGAAGAACAGGCCGAGCAGCAAACCCTTGAACGGTTCGATGTCCGCTTCCAGCTCGTGGCGGAATTCGGAGTCAGCCAGCATAACCCCGGCGAGGAATGCACCCAGCGACATGGACAGGCCGATCTTTTCCATGATCAGCGCGGTGCCGATCACCAGCAGCAGGGCGGCCGCGGTAAACACCTCGCGGCTCCGGTTACGGGCGATGAATTTGAGTACGGGGCTGATCAGCAACCTGCTGCCGGCGATGAACACGGCGATTACCGCGATACCCTTGACCGCGCCCAGCCACTGGCCTGCGCCGTGTCCGGGCACGGCAGCCAACAGCGGCAGCAATGCAAGCAAAGGTATCACGGCAAGATCCTGAAACAGCAGGATCGCAAAAGACTCGCGTCCATAACGGGTCAGGAGCTGCCCGCGTTCGGACAATGAAGTCATGACCAGCGCGGTGGACGACAATGCGCAGCCGAGTCCGATGATCAGCGCCGCCTGCCAGGAAAGCCCGGCTGCCATGGCGATGGCCCCGATCACCAATCCCGTCGCCGCGACTTGCGCACCGCCCAGTCCGAATACCGAATTGCGCAGTGTCCACAAGCGCCGCGGTTCCAGTTCCAGGCCGATGAGGAACAGCAGCAGCACCACGCCGAATTCGGAAAACTTCAGGGTGGACTCGACGTCACCGATCAGTCCCAGACCCCACGGGCCGATGATCATGCCGGAGGCCAGATAGCCCAGCACCGCACCGAGTTTCAGGCGCTGGAAGAGCGGCACGATGAGTACCGCGGTGAGCAGGAAAATCGCGACTTGTTCGAGTAGATGCATGTTGTTCACCAGTGGCCGGGCTGGCCGGGAAAAGCCTGGCAGCGCGATCGTTCAACTGCCATGAATGCCGCGCGGTTACAGGCTGCTGCTTTGGTTCAAACTCAGGAGTTGACCCTGCGGCAATAACAGTAAACAAACTGCTGCACCGTGCCGGATGGGGTGTGATGCGCTTCTTTCTCGTGTTTCAGCAGTTCGAATGGTTCGCCAAACTCGTCATGCAAACCATCCGCGCTGTAACGCATCACCGGCAGTCCGCTGCACTGGTCCGGGCCGTCGTCGGCGAAGGTGGCGACGATGACGTGTCCGCCGGGTTTGACCGAGCGGAACACGGTCTGCACATAGGCCTCGCGTTCTTCCGCGGTGGTCAGGAAATGGAACACCGCGCGATCGTGCCATACATCAAAGTAATTGGCGGGCAGATTCGTCCCGGTGACATCCGCCTCGATCCATCGGACTGTGTCCGCCTTTGTGCCCAGGCGGCTGCGCGCCGTGTGCAGCGCAGCGGCGGAAAGATCCAGCACGGACAGATTGGCATAGCCGTTCTCAAGCAGATCATCCACCAGTGTCGATGCGCCGCCGCCCACGTCGATGATCGCGGCATTGCGGTTTACACCGGTACCCAGGATGAGGTTAAGGGAGCGATCGGCATGCGGCTGGAACCAGCTCACCGCATCGCTGGCCTTGCTGGTATAAACTTTTTCCCAATGATCTTTGGATTGCATGTCGCCCTCCGCTTCAAGCACCTTTTGTTTCGGTCAGCAGCTTGTCAGACCCATTCCTTCGCCACCAGAAACTCGTCATACAACTGTGCTTCGGCCGTACCCTTTTCCGGATGCCAATCATAGCGCCATTTCACCAGCGGCGGCATGGACAACAAAATCGACTCGGTGCGGCCGTTGCTTTGCAGGCCGAAGATGGTGCCCCGGTCGATCACCAGGTTGAACTCGACATAGCGGCCGCGGCGATACAACTGGAAATCCCGCTCGCGTTCGGTGTAAGGGGTGTTCATGCGTCGTTCCAGAATAGGTACATAGGCGGATAGCAAATGATCCCCCACGCTTTGCTGAACGGCAAATGCGGTATCGAAATCCGGCACGCTCAGGTCGTCGAAAAAGATGCCGCCGATGCCGCGCGGTTCGTTGCGATGCTTGATGAAGAAATACTCGTCGCACCATTTCTTGTATTTGGGATGCAGCTCCGCACCGAACGGCGAGAGCGAATTCTTGCAGGCCTGGTGGAAATGTACCGCGTCCTCGGCGAAACCGTAATACGGGGTCAGGTCCATGCCGCCGCCGAACCAGAACACCGGCGCAGCGCCGTCTTTCATTGCGACGAACATGCGCACGTTCATGTGCACCGTGGGCGCATAGGGATTGCGCGGATGAAACACCAGTGACACACCCATCGCTTCCCAGCGACAACCGGCGAGCTCGGGCCGGTGCGCGGTGGCGGAGGGCGGCATCTTGTCGCCCAGCACGTGGGAGAATGCCACGCCGCCGCGTTCCAGCACGTTGCCTTCCTCGAGTATGCAGCTACGCCCGCCGCCGCCTTCGGGCCGGTCCCAACTGTCGCGCACGAATTTCTGGCCGTCCACCTGCTCCATCCGGTCGATAATCAGCTCCTGCAGTTCAATCAGGTACTCTCTTACTGCGGCGGAATTGAAACCACTCATGATTTTTCCTATGTCGATTTAGTTGCGTATGATTTTACCATCAGCCCACATGGCGATGGTCGAAGGTTTCCTGTTTTTGCCCACGCGCCCCGGCAACACCCGCACCTTTTTGCCGAACAAACGCCGGCATTGTGCGTGGGTCTTCGCCGGTCTGCAGCCGCTGCGGTTCGCACTGGTGGAGACCAGCGCGCTGTCGGCGCTGCGGCACAATTGTTTCGCGATCGGGTGCGCGGTGAAGCGCACGGCCAAGGTGTCATGCACGCCGCGCAACCAGCGCGGGCAGGAAGGCTTGACCGGCATCAGATAGGTGATTGCCTGCGCACCCGCATCTTTCAATCGCTGTTGCTGTTCAAGCGTGAGGGGTTGCAGATAGCGCGCCACCTGATGATAGCTGGACGCGATCAGGATCAACCCCTTGCG
>JBDTCC010000069.1:0-10893 GCA_039923775.1 Gallionella sp.
CCATCTTATCGTCAGCGATATCAGCATGCCGCAGATGGATGGCCATCAGTTCATGCGCGAAGTTCGATCGATGCCGGCGCCTCTGGGAGCTACCCCTGCAATTGCGCTCAGTGCATTTACCCAGCCCGAGGATCGAATAAAAAGCCTTGAAGCCGGGTTTCAGAAGCATCTGACAAAACCTGTTGATTTTCAAGCGTTGCTAGATGCTGTTGCAGGGTTATTAGGAAGCCCGGTTGGTAATCTGGGTTTAGGACGTAATGGAACGTAAAACCGAAACGGTATCAGCCAGCGACTGGCAAGGCCGATGCCTAAGCGAACGTGTAACAGATTCCGACCAAGCCCATCGATTGGGGATCAATGCGACAGCAATATGACCAGATGGCCAAGTACGCCGCGGCACTCGCCTGGGCACGGCCGAGATAGAAGCTATCCTGCGGTACTTCACCAGAAAGAATGTGCAACACCCGACTTACAGGGCAAGCGCCGAGCCGGGGAAAGAGATCACGACCCTCTTCCTGTACCGCTTCTTGCACGACGATCTCTGCGCCGCGAGATCAACGATGCGTATTCCACTTAAACTGGACACTCAGTCCACGGCAAGGTGGACAGTCGGAGTATAACGACGCAGAAGTGGTTTTTTACTCCTGAATTGCGGGTTTAGTCAAACCTCTTTTGCTCTTTCTGATCGACTCACCAGACAGATCCAGTTTATGTGCGTTATGTACAAGCCGATCCATGGTAAACACCCCTTGTTTACTCCTGCTTAAATATTAAGCAGGATACCTGGATTACCTGGTCAAAATTCAACTGGCACAAACAAGTTTATCTCGTCAGTTTTAAATCGGCGTCAACACAACTCCTCCTGCGCGCCGTCCATTTGGTGATAAGATTGTAATCGATTACTTACTTTTTTGAAAACCAAGCAATGTGTGAACATCCCAAGCGCCTCCTTGGTGACGAGCGGCGGATGAGTACTGTAAAGGCGGCGGTCGACCTGACGGCCGAGCAGAACCCGGGCGACTTTACCACTACCGCCATCGCAAAGCGCATGGGGTTGACTCAGGGCACACTCTTTCGTCACTTCCCGAGCAGGGAAACCATCCTGCAAGCGGTGACATCCGGGGTCACAGAGCGCCTGCTTGCCGGGGTGGACAAGGTCGCAGAAGGCGCTGTATCGCCGGTCGCAGCCCTTGAGTCGGTCTTCAGGACGCACATCGACTTCGTGTCCGATCACCGAGGCGTTCCGAGGATGCGCTTCGGCGAATTGCAGCGGTCGGGAGAAACCTTACCAAAACGGATGGTACAGACCTTGATCCATCAGTATGGGGAGCGGCTGTGCCGCCTGCTCGAATCCGGAAAAGCGCAAGGCAAGCTGGATGCGCCGCTGGATAAGGATGTCGCCGTCGTCCTGTTCATTGGCACCATTCACGGCTTGGGTGATGCAGTCCTTGTTGGTGGGCGACGGGGCAGGCATCCAACGCAACGCACCAGGGGTGTTTGCCATCTACCGTCCCGGCATCGGAGCGACGCCATGAATGTCTGTTGCTACGCACGTTGTCCCACCATTGCCGTCATCAGTCTGGTTGGCGAAGTCAGTACATCGGCAAGTCACACGGAGGCCGTCCAATGAAAATCAGTGGACTTTCCAGCGTGGTCAAGCGCGCTATCATCATTGCGGTCATTGTCATCGTTGCAGGTGGTATCGGTTTCCTGTGGATGCAACGCACCGTACATGATGACAGCCTGTTGCGCCTGTACGGCAACGTCGATATCCGGGAGGTGCAATTGGCCTTCCGGCAACCAGGAAGGGTGGCACAGATGGCGTTCGATGAGGGCGACGCAGTCACCTCCGGTACTCGCATGGCTGCGCTCGATGCCCAGCCGTATCAGGAAGCACTTGCGGCGGCAGAAGCGTCTGTGCAGGTGGCGCAAGCAGAACTGAGCAAACTTCGCCACGGCCTGCGTCCGCAGGAGATCATCCAGGCGCAAGAGGCACTCAACCAGGCAACGGCCATCAACACGGATGCCGCACGCAACTATGCTCGTCATAACGAGTTGCTGCCATCGGGCGCCAGCAGTCAGCAGATAGTCGATGCCGCCCGTGCCGCCCGGGACCAGGCTGCGGCTGGTGTCAAGGCCGCCAAGGCCGCACTTTCGCAGGCCACGGAAGGCTATCGCCAGGAGGATATCGCTGCGGGCGAAGCGCGCCTGGCCGCTGCCAAGGCGGCGCGCACACAGGCCGCTACTGCGCTGGCCGATACCGAGTTGCTCGCGCCGAGCAGTGGCACCGTGATCGCACGGGTGCGCGAGCCGGGCAGCATGGTTGCCAGCCAAAGCGCAGTCTACAGCCTGAGCCTTGACGCACCAGTGTATGTACGTGCTTACGTCGGCGAGCCGGATCTGGGTCGCATCGCACCCGGGGTACAGGTGCGCGTGCGCAGCGATTCTTCCGTGAAGGTCTATCAAGGCCAAATCGGTTTCATCTCACCGCGCGCTGAGTTCACGCCCAAGACGGTTGAAACCACCGATCTTCGCACCGACTTGGTCTATCGCCTGCGGATCGTGATTGACGACGTCGACGCCAATGCTGCATTGCGCCAGGGTATGCCGGTGACGATTGAGGTCGATACCCTCCCTGTCGCCGGCGCACGCGCAAAGGGTCTCTGACATGCTCGCCAGTACCGCCACGGCAGCTGTGCCACATATTGAAAACAGCGACGCTGCCGTCGTCATCGACGGCGTGGAAAAGCGCTTTGGCAACGTACACGCCTTGCGTGGCCTCAGCGCGCGCATCCATTATGGGCGCCTGACCGGTCTGGTCGGCCCAGACGGGGCTGGCAAGACGACCTTGATGCGCATCCTTACCGGCCTACTCGAACCCAATGCCGGTCGCGTCACCTTGGCCGGTTTCGACGTGGTGGACGACAATGACGCTATCCACGTCGTAAGTGGCTATATGCCGCAGCGGTTTGGTCTGTACGAAGACTTGTCGGTGATGGAAAATATGCGTCTGTATGCGCAGTTGCGTGGCATGGACGCCGACCGGCACGTCGACCTGTTCGCCGAGTTGCTCGAGTTCACCCGTCTTGGCCCCTTCACCAAGCGCCTGGCCGGAAAGCTGTCCGGCGGCATGAAGCAGAAACTGGGGCTGGCCTGCGCCCTGATGGCACGACCCGCCGTGCTGTTGCTGGACGAGCCCAGTGTCGGTGTCGATCCGGTCAGCCGCCAAGATCTGTGGCGCATGGTACAGGCACTGACTGACGAGGGCATGGCCGTGGTCTGGTCCACCGCCTACCTCGACGAGGCCGAGCGCTGTGATAGCGTGCTGTTGCTCACTGATGGTCAGCTCGTCTTCGACGGCCCGCCCGATGAGCTGACGGTGCGCCTGGAGGGACGCAGCTTTCGTCTGGACGGAGTCGGCGAGCAGCGCCGTGCCGTACTGGCCGAGGCATTGGACCTGGACAGCATCGGCGATGGCGTGATCCAGGGCGCCGGCGTGCGCGTGGTGTTACGCCACGGTTCCAGCACCGAGCAGATCCAGGCGCTGGCCGATCGTGTCGATGCACGTCTTGAGACGGTACCGCCCCGGTTCGAGGATGCCTTCATCGATCTTCTGGGTGGTGGCCCCGGCGGCACTTCAGCACTGGCCGCGCACCTGCCCCCCGTTGAACTCGATTCGAACATTGCCGTTTCCTGCCGCAACATAACCAAACGCTTCGGTGATTTCACCGCCACCGACAATGTCAGCTTCGATGTGCGAAAAGGCGAGATCTTCGGTCTGCTCGGCCCCAACGGGGCAGGTAAATCAACCACCTTCAAGATGCTGTGTGGCCTGCTCAAGCCCACCTGCGGCGAGGCGCACGTGGTTGGCTTGGACCTGCGTCGGGCCACCGGTGCGGCCAAGGCACAGCTCGGCTACATGGCGCAGAAGTTCTCCCTCTACAGTTTGCTTTCAGTGCGGCAGAACCTGGAGTTCTCTGCGGGTGTCTACGGACTGGAAGGCGCAACGCGGCGCGCGCGTATTGAGGAGATGATCGACACCTTCGGCCTGGAGCCCTGGCTGTCAGCGGCGCCGGACTCGCTGCCGCTGGGTTTCAAGCAGCGCCTGGCGCTGGCCTGTGCGGTGATGCATCGCCCCCCCGTGCTGTTCCTGGACGAGCCGACCTCGGGGGTTGATCCGATCACGCGGCGCGAATTCTGGACCCACATCAATGGCCTCGCACGCAAGGGCGTGACGGTGATGGTCACCACCCACTTCATGGACGAAGCCGAGTATTGCGACCGGGTGGCGATGCTGTACCGGGCCCGGCTGATTGCCCTGGACACACCCGATGCGCTCAAGCGTGATGCGGCCAGCGAGGCTCGGTCCGATCCGACCATGGAAGACGCATTCATCCACCTGGTCGAGTCCGCCGACCTGGCCGACGAAGCCCGAAGCGAGGCGGCGGCATGAGCGGCGCGAACAGTCCGCGCCGTGCCGACCGAGTGTCGACCAGCGCCATGCGGCGCTTTGATCCGCGGCGCCTCATGGCGCTGGTGCGCAAGGAAAGCCTGCAGGCGATACGTGATCCGTCCACACTGCTGATTGCCTTCGTGTTGCCGGTAGTGCTGCTATTTTTGTTTGCCTACGCGGTGTCGCTAGATGTGCGCGACGTGCGCATCGGCGTGGTGCTGGAGTCTCCATCCGCCTCTGCCCAAGAACTCGCCGCGGCTTTTGCCGGTACACGTTATTTGGATGTGACCCTTGTCCACGATCGTCGCGAGGTGGCCGGGCAGGTGGTATCGGGCAAGCTGCGTGGCTTCGTGGTGATTCCGCAGGACTTCGAGCGCCGCCTGGCCGAGCGCGATGGTCCGCCGCTGATACAGGTCATCGCCGATGGCTCGCAGCCCAACACCGCCAACTACGTTGCCAACTATACACAAGGCGTAGTGCAGACTTGGCGCGCCGGACTCGGTACCGAAGCACCTTCCGCAGCCGTCGTACTGCGGCCGCGCTACTGGTTTAACGCTGAGCTGGAAAGCCGCCGCTCGCTCGTGCCCGGCGCCATCGCTATCATCATGACCATCATCGGCACCATGCTTACCGCTCTGGTGGTGGCGCGCGAATGGGAACGGGGCACCATGGAGGCGGTGTTGTCCACGCCGGCTTCAGTGGTGGAAATCCTGGTCGGCAAGCTGCTGCCTTACTTCGTGCTCGGCATGCTGTCCACTCTGGGCGCTGCGGCGCTGGCGGTGTTTACGTTCGACGTACCGCTGCGTGGGTCGCTGGCCACGCTACTGCTGCTCTCGGCCGTATTTATGGCGCCCGCGCTGGGCCAGGGTTTGTTGATCTCCTCGGTTACGCGCAACCAGTTTCTGGCAG
Organism: Gallionella sp.; assembly: GCA_039923775.1. Lineage (GTDB taxonomy): Bacteria > Pseudomonadota > Gammaproteobacteria > Burkholderiales > Gallionellaceae > Gallionella. The sequence goes on from JBDTCC010000069.1 coordinate 5,363, forward strand.
CGCAGATTGCCCTGTTCTCCGGTTTTTTGCCGGCGTTCATGCTGTCGGGCTTCCTGTACGAGATTGACGCCATGCCGATGCCGATCCAGGTTATCACATGGCTTGTTCCAGCACGATATTTCGTCTCATCCCTGAAGACCGTGTTTCTGGCAGGCGATGTCTGGGCGGTTTTCGTGCCGGATCTATTAGCGATGGCGGCAATTGGCGTGTTCTTTTTCCTGTTGGCCAAGCGCGCCACGCGCAAAAACCTGGAGTAAGCACCATGTCACGCGCATCCAGTACCTTCGCCTTCACCCGGTTGCGCGCCCAGTTCATCAAGGAAGTGCTCAGCATCCTGCGCGATCCACGCAGCCGGATGGTGGTGTTCGTACCGCCGCTGCTGCAGCTGCTGGTGTTCGCCTTCGCCGCTACACTGGAAGTGCGCAATGTCGATATTGCCGTGCACAACCAGGATGCGGGCCGGTGGTCGCACGAGTTGATTCAACGTTTGGACAGCGCCGAGTTCATCAACCAGATCCATCACGCCGCCAACAATCAGGAACTGCGAGGCTTGATTGATCAGGGCAAGGTGATTGCCGCGCTCGATATTCCTGTGGATTTCTCCCGAGCTATCGCTGCCGGCGACAGCGGCCAGGTGCAGGTGGTGGTCGACGGCAGGCGCAGCAATTCAGGCCAGATCACGGTCGGTTATCTGTCCGCCACCGCTGCCGAGGTCGGCGCCGAGGCCAACCGAGAGGCTGCGCCTGCGGTTCCGGTAGTGGTACGCAACTGGTTTAATCCCAACTTGATTTACCGCTGGTTTATCGTGCCCGGTCTGAGTGGTATTCTGGCGTTTTTCAGTGCATTGCTCATTACCTCGCTCTCGATTGCCCGCGAGCGCGAGTTGGGCACCTTCGATCAGTTATTGGTCTCACCCACCACGACGCCGGAAATCATCATTTCCAAATCACTGCCGGCATTGGCCATCGGCACGATACTTGGCTTGCTGATGATCGCCGCCGCGATCGCGCTGTTCCAGATCCCGTTCAGCGGTTCTTTCTGGCTGCTCCTGATCAGCCTGGTGCTGTTCATTCTTTCCGTGGTCGGCATCGGCCTGATGATTTCTGCGGTCAGCGCTACCCAGCAGCAAGCCATTCTCGGCGCCTTCGCCATCGGCGTACCAGCCGTGCTGATGTCGGGTTTTGCCACGCCGGTGGAAAACATGCCGGTGCTGCTGCAATGGCTGGCGCAGGCGATTCCACTTACCCATTTCCTGATCATCGTGCAGGGCAGCTTCCTTAAGGCATTACCGCTCAGCGACATCCTTGCCAGCCTCTGGCCACTGGCGGTCATTGCTCTGGCGACGCTCACGATGGCGACCGTATTCGTCCGAGGACGTCTGCAATGACACTGATGATCACACTACGACGCCCCATTGCGGTTGTATGTCAGCAACCTCGCCAACGGCTGCGTCCCGGCAAATTTCCGGGTAAGCTGCTGCTTGGCATGTTTCCGGAGACTTGAAACAGGTGGTCCTTTGAGGCTCCACAAAACTCATCAGGCGATACCCGGTATGGTCGATCCAGCGCTTACGGGGGCTGTCATACCAGGTATCGTAATCAGCTCGACTCAACGCAGAACCCGCTGTCGGTATAGATCGAATCGCTTAACCCAGAGCCTGCTCCAGGTCAGCGATCAGATCGTCGGCATCTTCGAGGCCGACCGATAAACGCAACATGGCATCGGAAATGCCGCGACGGGCGCGCTCTTCTGCCGTCAATCCATGGTGAGTGGTGGTGCAAGGCTGTGTTACCAGGCTTTCCGCGCCCCCCAGGCTGGGCGCCAGGGCGAACAACTTCAGTCGGTCAGCTACCCGCGTGGCGTCTTCTCCGTTGCCAGCGACTTCGATGGTCAGCATGCCTCCGAAGCCGTACATCTGGTCTTTGGCTAGTGCGTATCCTGAAAAATTGACCAGACCGGGATAATAGACGCGGCTAACCTTGGGGTGACGTTCCATAGCTTCAGCAACGCGCTGTGCCGACTCGTTCTGCTGGCGCACGCGTACCACCAGGGTACGCAAGCTGCGAGCAAGCAGTGACGCCGTGGTTGGCGCGATCATCGAGCCGAGATTCTTGCGCCAGTTCCATACCGGTATCAGCAATTCCTTCGACCCCATCAGCGCCCCTGCGGTAAGGTCGCTGTGCCCACCGAGATACTTGGTGGCACTGTGTATAACGAAATCAGCACCGAGTTCCAGCGGGCGCTGGTTGACCGGCGAAGCGAACGTGTTGTCGATTGCGACAAGGGCGCCGCTGGCGTGTGCCTTTGCCGCAATAACGTGAATGCCGAGCAATTCGAGGGTCGGATTGGTGGGTGTCTCGAAAAACACCAGCTTTCCACCACCAGCCAACAAGGCATCGAGCTTGTCGAGTTCATTGCCCAGGATAAAATAGGTCTTGATCCCCAACAGGGGCAACTGGCTTGCCAGCAACTCCAGCGTTCCGCCGTAAGCATCACCAATGCAAATGATGCCCTCGCGTCCATGCGTCAGAAACAAGGCCGTCTCAGCGGCCATCCCGGAACAAAAGGACCAGGCCATCTCCGCGCCTTCGAGGCTGGCGAGAGTTTCTTCAATCGCAAAGATTGTTGGGTTCAGGCCGTAACGTGTATAGAGGCTTCCTGGCTTGCGACCGTCAACGACATCGAGCAAGTCAGCGGTCGATTTGAACGCAAAGGTGGTGGTGTCGTACACCGGAACGTGCGGACTGCCGTGGGCATCCTTGAAACTGTGGCCATGAATGGTGCGTGTGGACAAACCTTGCTTGCTGCTTTCGGACATGGATATCTCCTGGTTACTCCCGCTGTGGAGGCGTGCGTTCTCCCGCGTGTCCGCCCCGCTTAATTCCTGTCAAAACGATAGCATTCGAGAAATTCTGCAACCTCTGGTTCGATCGCTCTCGCCAGCATCTGCTGCGCTCCATCGTGCAGCACCTGCGTCAATATATCCGACACTTCGCTAGCAATTCCTGGATTTCTTAGTGCTAAAACGTTATCTTTGCTCATGGCGTATTCTTGATGACCTTGGTCGACCATCAAGAATACGCCACCCTCTCAACCCTCGTCATACACAAGTTTCGATCCTGGCTCATGAGACCCCGGTTTGCTATCTTACCGCTTTTGTAGCGTTGCACTTACGAGTTGATATTCAGGATTCAATATGTCAAGGAGATCATCATGAAAAGAGTGGATCAAAAAGTCGCCGTGATAACGGGTGCTGCATGCGGCATCGGTAGAGCGACCGCCCTCTTGTTGGGCCGGGAAGGGGCCCGAGTGGCTATCACGGACATTAACGATAAAGCGGGTAACAGTCTGGCGGACGAGATCAACGCAGCGAGTGGCTTGGCGAGGTATTGGCATCTCGATACCTCGGATGAAGACAACGTGCAGAAGGTCTTTGCGGAGGTTGCCCATGAGTTTGGATCGATCGATATCCTGATTAACAATGCAGGCATCGCCGGCGTGGATAAACCTACTCATGAGATATCCAGGAAAGAGTGGGAGACAGTCATGAGCATCAACGTCACCGGCGTGTTTCTTTGTACCAAACACGTCATCCCTTATATGCAAAAGGCTTCGGCAGGAAGCATTATCAATATGTCGTCCATCTATGGCCTTGTAGGTGCCGCGGATCTGCCTCCCTATCACGCCTCCAAGGGCGCTGTTCGATTGATGAGCAAGAATGATGCATTAATCTATGCAAAGGACAATATCCGGGTCAATTCCCTGCACCCGGGTTTCATCAGGACGCCGCTCGTCGAGGCGCTTGCGGAAGAATCACCTCGAGGGGCTGCGGCATTCATGAGCCAGCTTGATAGTCTTCACCCCATTGGCCATACCGGAGAACCCGACGATATTGCATATGGCGTGTTGTACCTGGCATCGGACGAGTCTAAATTCGTGACCGGCACCGAGTTGGTTATAGATGGCGGCTATACTGCCCGATAGACGGCGTGACAGGTGTTATGTCGAACAGGGAGCAACGAAAACCCGAGCCGATTTCTACCAAACAGACGGTCATGGATAGGGGCATGTGGTGACCAACGCAACTGCGGTGCCGGCGACAGGGGTTCTGGCGCGGCTGGAATATCCATGCCGATGATGGGTCTCGCTGTGCGTAGCCGCCAAAGGTCGCCGGGCAAGTGGGAGTTGCCCCGCAACAAACCGGAATAGCGCCGGTTGTGGTTGCTCGTTTTCCTGCAACACCTGCCGGGGAACCCCAAGTAGCAAAGCAGCATTGCAAAACCTTACAAGCTTATTTGGCGTCGCAAGGCAGACGCTCGCAAATCAGAGCAGAGGTGTCTGGTCAAACTGGATCTCATCGCGGCACGTATCCGTCAGCACAAGATCATTTCGAACCGTCCGGCGCCATTTATTCGTGATTGCCGCGGCGATTACCCAGGTGCGAAACAGAGCAAGAACCACTTCGTACCGACGCATTACGTAGGCTGTCCCGGTTGGGTAGGCCCGATACGATATGGAAGCATCATTTCATTATCCTCATGCTCGAGGATATGACAGTGCCAAACGTATTGGCCAGGCTTGGTGAATTTCATCTTTACGCGCGTCACTTGGCCAGGATAAGCAATAACAGTGTCATTGCGGCCCAACTCCCAAAGCTCGGGCGGTACGGGTTTGGAGGTGGAATCAACCTGGACAGTGCCTTTTTCCGAATCAATGAGTATGGGTTGCCTGTTTACAACCTCGAACGATACAGCATGAATATGTATCGGATGTGCATCCTCCGTGGCGTTATATAGTTCCCAAACCTCAGTAGCATCCACAACCAGGTTTTATTCAATGGAAGCGTTTCACATCTGACTTGCCAAAGCTGCCGGTCCCGTGTTGGGGTTACCATTGACTGTGCCGAGCATGGTTTCGGTCGGCTCGTCGTGGAAGGTGATCGACGTATGCTCCAAAAGTGCAAGGTGGCGAGTGACTGTTTCCCGAGGAACTGGCTGAATCGCGGGCAGCGCCAGATTCCGGGGCGACGTTGTTGGATCTGGAGCCAATGCCGAAATGATGCAAAACTGCATGATCTGACCTGTTTTCTCAGGTTTCGCCACCTCGAAATTCCTGACAGGAATGCCGCCGCTAAACGGGTCATCCGGTCCGACGTTTTTAAGAACATATTGACCCACCGGTACATTGGTAAAGTCAACAATGATGCCTGCCCTTTCCGCGGGGCCCTATCAGAATCTGATTGGCGTTAACCTCGGTCATATTGACCGCTGCGGCAAGAAAACAAACAAAGGCGTTGTCTTAAGGGGCGCAAGCGCCGAGGAAGCCCCCGAAGTAAGGATCTGTCGGACGTTCTGGAGGCTCATGAAGTGTCAATCAGCGTCCAATACTTTCCACTAATCAGCGTCCAATTATTTCCACTTTATCGATTTGCTGAGCGCGATTTTTGCGATGCTTAAAGCGGTAGGAATCGTTACCTGTTTCCAGGATGTCGCAATGATGGGTAACGCGATCGAGCAAAGCGGTCGTCATCT
>JBDTCC010000070.1:0-3693 GCA_039923775.1 Gallionella sp.
CTGATCGGCCTGTTGGCTTTACTGGCCTTCCTCGCCGTCCCGGTGATCAAGCTGCACAAGATCCCGCTGATTGCGGTCGCACTGATCGGTGCCGGAATGGCGATATATGAGTTCATCGAAGGCATGCGCAAGGACGATGAGTAAGGCCAACCATGCCGCAACCATCAGTACCGGCACATCGCCTGTGCTGCTGATGTGCTGTGTGTCGGCCTGTAAACCTGAAACCCCAATTCAATCCGCCGAAATATGGCGGTGTTGAATTTTTCCACATCCGTGAATTCGGGGTTCGTTTATACCGCTACCGGCTCTATTTTATAACCTGCCAGACGGCCATATGCCCGTGCCAACGCCTGATCATCACCCACATTGCCGGGAAAGATCACCACAGGCAAATCAGGGTAACGGGGATGATCAGACGGACAACATACCACCGAACACCCCGGCAAGATTTGCCCGACTACCCGGGATGTGTGCAAAGCCAGGCCTGAACTCAGCACATCATTGGAAGTGATGCCGCCCTTGCTGATCAAAAAACCCAACGACCTGGGTAAATTGCGCACCACATCCATCAGGAAGGCCGATACCATGTTGCCAAATGCCAGCCGGGCAGCCTGGTCCGGAAATGCCTTTTCCGTGCGACTGGTAAACACGACCGGGGTCTTGCCTGCGGCATGACTCTGCTCACATTTGCGCATGATCTCCGCCAGCCGCGCATCACGATCTTTCGGCAATTTCTCCACATCGACTTCGACAGGCACGACTGCGGGCATCTTGAGCAACTGTTCCAGTTGCGCAGTGGTCTTCTTGACGTGTGATCCCACAATCACCGCACCCGCTTTGCCATCCCGCACATATTGCTTCATGTCTTCCGCAGCGACAGGCTGACTCGGCAGGTTTGCCAGCGCGGTCAACAGGCTGGCGGCACTGCGAAACAGAAAATGTTTACCCTGGCTGGCCGCCAAGCGCAACTGCTCGGCGAAATGATTGAGGTCGTCCTGGTTTTCGGCATCGACCACACAGCACGCGTTGCCGCGCAAACCCATCAAACGTGACATGCTGTCGCCGCGCACATCCTTCAGCAGAAAGCGTTCGACCTCGATCGCCCTGATGCGTCCGGCCGTTTTCTCCTCCACATAATCCGGCAAATAACTGTGGCTGTAACCAAAAACCGAGTCACGCGCAAATTCGGTTTCATGTACCGGCGTTTCCCTGCCATCCACCATCAGGTAGTGCACGCTGTCGCGGGTAATACGTCCGCCCTCAAAAAACGCCGGCACCAGGAAGTGCGCATCGAATGCACCCAGCTCCGCTGCGATCACGTCGGTCTCCACCGGATAGTGGCCACGCAGCGTGGAGTCAGAACGGCTGACCAGTATCAGATTGATGTCATGGCCGCTTTGTTTCAACCCGGCCAGTGCCAGCTTCAGATTTACGCAGACCTCGCGGGTAATGTCCGCAGCAGGCTTGGCGGCCATACCGCGGGTATTGGTCAGCACAAAAAACAGCGGCGAGTCATCCAGGATCGCATCGCGCAACGTATCTTTGTCCCAGCGTGTCAACAGCAAACAGCCATGCACCGTTTGCGAGCCGGTCGGATCGTCATCCAGCACGATGATTTTGGTTTCTGACATATAAACTTCCTTAAAACCTTAAAGACTTGTTGTCCACGAAAGACACGAAAATTAATGCCACAAAAATTAAAGTCACAAAGATTGATGTTTGTTATTTACCTTTGTTCGTGTGCTTTCGTGTCTTTCGTGGACCAATATTTTTAGCCCAGCAAAGCTTTGACGCGCTTGCTCATCGCCTCGGCAGTGAGTCCGTTGAAGTCCATGATCTCTGCCGGGCTTGCGGTGGTTTCGCCGCGCTTCCAGGCAAAGGTATCACGCTTGGCAGCCCGGGTGCGCAACAGCGCGGGCTCGAGTACGGCGCTCGGGCCGCCGCTCACGGCGAGCAGCACATCGCCGTCGAACAACGCATTGAAGTGTGCGTCATCCATGAACTTGTTGTCCGGCTCCGAAACGGTGTCCCACGAGATGTCGGTAGCACGATACAGGCGGCGCGGATTCACGATGGCAACGATACGCACCTTGTAACCGTCTGCCTCCAGTTTGTCCTTCGCCTCGAACACCGGCAGGAACACCATGTCGCCGGTTACGCCGAAAACAACGGTGCCTTTGCTGCCGCCCTTGCTCTCATAGATCGTCGCTGCGCCCTCTTCCACCGCATGCTTCGCTTCATCCACACTCATGTAGACCGGCAATGGACTCTTGGACGCGATGATCACCATGCACTTGTTGAAACTGTTGGTGGCATATTCATAGGATGCCTGTATCGCGTTCGCATCGCAGGGAAACAGCGGGAAGGTATTGCCGTTGCGCATCTGCGCGGCGAAGTAGTTCTCGATCTCCGGGCGTTGATGCGTCCAGCCGTTGCGTCCCTGTTCCAGCGCACCCGCGGTAAACATGGTGACGACGGAAGGTGTCTTGCGGCGCAGCTCGGCCATCGCCTGCGCAACCGTCTGCACGATCGGCCAGCCGTTGATCGCAAAGCTCTCGTACGATAACCAGATCGAACGTGAACCAAACAGGGACAGGGCCGCGGTCAGACCGGCGCAGGCATCTTCATTCAGCGGTTCGTAAACCTGACCTTCGGGCTCCTGGTTGTACAGCGGATCAACGGTCGGGTGACGTATCTTCAACGCATCATTGATGTTCTTCATCGCCGAGGCTTCGTTACCGTCGGCATTGGTCACGACGAAACGCTTGTCCCGGGTGCCCACATAGGCCACCAGCGCGCCCATCGCGGTTGCCGGCACGGCCTTTTCGCTCTTGGCAAATTCGTGTATCGGCATCTTCCCCAGCGGCGCCATATCCAATACATGCTCGGTCACCGAGGTTTTCACTGCGGGGCCGCCACCGGCGCGCACGAAATTCTCGCGCACGATAGACCACGCTTCGGGATTCAGCGCACGACGCTTCAATCCCTCGATCATGTGCGGTTTGTCCAGACTGTCGGCCGGGTAAAGATTGTGCGATTTTGCGCCGACCGTATGCACCCCGGTTCCCTTCATCTGCTTGATAATGAATGCGGTCAATGTTCCGCCCAGCGCGGACTTGGCGGCCTTGTCCACACCTGCGAGAACGGCAGCGGCAAATGCCAGGCGCTGCTGGTGCGAGAAATAGGAACTATCCGCATAGGCGCTGGTCTGGTTGGTGTCGTCGAAATCCTTGGCGTCGACCAGAACCACTTCCTTGAAACCGTGGCCCTTCCAGTAAGCGATCATTTCCGCGTTGGTGAAGCGCGACACCATGGAGTGATGTTCCTGGCTGTAGCCGTTCCAGATCAGTGTCGGCAGGAAGTTGGTGATCTTGGGGTAGGCGGTATTGAAGTGCATCATCGAATTCAGCACGTAAGGCTCGCCCATGCCACCGTCGCCGATGGTGACCGGAAACAACTTGCCCGGATGCAGCATCGCACCCGCCATCGCGAAGTGCTGGCCTTGTCCCAGCGGGCCGGCGGGCGCCAGCAAACCGGGAATCGCGCCGGACAGGTGGCCAAGCAGGCCGTGCTTTTCGCGGAAGCGCGCCATCAGATCGGTCACCGTCTTGATGCCCATCTCTTCCAGCGAAGTGTCGAGGAACATCGCACTGTAGAAGCCCGGCGCATGGTGACCGACCTCGGTCACGATAT
>JBDTCC010000071.1:0-2710 GCA_039923775.1 Gallionella sp.
TGTTCGAACACTTCGGCATACATTTCGATGGCAGCGTGTGCGGTATAACATCCCGCGCATCCACAATCGTTTTCCTTGGTGTGCTGCGCATGCGGGGCACTGTCGGTACCGAGGAAGAATTTGTTGCCGCCCCTAGTCGCGGCCTTCACCAGCGCCTCGCGATGGATTTCGCGTTTGAGCACCGGCAGGCAGAAGTAATGCGGGCGCATGCCGCCTTTGAACATCGCGTTGCGGTTGTACTGCAGGTGGTGTGCGGTGACGGTCGCGGCGATGTTGTCCGCAGTGCCTGCCACAAACTGGGCGGCATTCCGGGTGGTGATGTGTTCGAACACAACGCGCAATTCCGGCATATCTTTCAGCAATGGTTGCAGCACGCGCTCTATGAACACTGCTTCGCGGTCAAACACATCCACTGCCGAGTCAGTGACTTCTCCGTGTACCAGCAACGGCATGCCGCAGCGTTGCATTTCTTCCAGCGCGGCATAAGTCTTGCGCAGATCGGTGACGCCCGCATCGGAGTTGGTGGTCGCTCCCGCCGGGTACAACTTCACCGCGTGCACGATCCCGCTGGCTTTTGCTTTACGTATGTCTTCCGCGCCGGTGTTGTCCGTCAGGTACAGCGTCATCAACGGCTCGAACTTTGCACCCGCAGGCAATGCCGCCAGGATGCGCGCACGATAGGCCTGTGCCTGCCCAGTGGTGGTGACCGGCGGACGCAGGTTGGGCATCACGATGGCGCGCGCGAATTGCCGGGCGGTATCCGGCACCACCGATTGCATCAGCACACCGTCGCGCAGATGCAGGTGCCAATCGTCGGGGCGGGTAAGGTTGAGCTGTTGCACTTTAGGTTCCGGCTGGATGTATGGGTGTGATTGTAATTCAAAGTATCGTCCGGCGCGTAGGTACAGAGTGAATTACCCCGACCTAAAGGACGGGGCTTCCAACTTCAACGGCACCAGCATGCACAGAGGACTTACGCCCTCTGCCATGACTAACAGTGCCTCGATTGGCAGTCCCGGTCATTCCGACCGCGATCATGCGTTGTGCTTCGAGTGCGATATTTTTAGCAGCGTTGACATCTCTGTCATGCGTTATGCCACATTTATCGCACTTCCAAGCGCGGATATTCAAAGGTAAGGATTGAACAACATGCCCACAGCATGAGCAGGCTTTCGATGAGGGGAAAAATCCGTTTACTTCGATGTAACCTTTCCCGACGCTTGCCGATTTGTATTTCAGCATCCCCGTGAACATGCCCCAGCCGACATCGCCGATTGCTTTGGCGAGGCAGTGGTTTTTCATCATTCCCTTGACGTGCAAATCCTCGACGGCTATGACTTGGTTTTCGTCAACAAGCCGTCGAGAAAGTTTGTGCAAGAAGTCCTTGCGGGCATTGGCGGTCTTTTCATGCGCCTTTGCCACAAGAATCTTGGCTTTGATACGGGTGTTGCTGCCCTTCACTTTGCGCGAAAGACTTTGCTGTTTCCGCTTTAAATTCTTTTCTGCCTTTGAAATGTGGCGCGGATTATCAAACTTTGACCCATCGCTGGTAATTGCAAGGTGCGTCAGCCCAACGTCTACACCGAGTGTTTTTCCTTCGAAAGAGACGTCCGGCGCAGCAATCTCGGTTTCGGTCAACACCCAAGCGAAGTACCTGCCGCTTGGGTCTTTGCTTACGGTGACGGTCTTGATCTTGTCTGTGATCTCACGATGCACCACAGCATTGAAATGTCCGAGCTTTTGTAAGCCAGACTAGGCGTGCGCGAAATATCGCAGCGCCGCATATTGAGACATATGTAAGCAAGATTTTTCGCGCGCAACAACGTATGGCGACACAACGAAGTTGCTGTGTAGGCTTACCTTCAGGTTATGCCGAAACTAAAATTTGGGGTTTAAGAGGTACCCTAATGCGCCTCGTCCCAATTCTTTCCCTCCCCCAATTCCACCAGCAGCGGCACCTGCAGTTCGGCGACTCCGCACATCAACCCGGGTAACATTTCCCTGACCAGATGCAGCTCGGCCTCCGGCACTTCCAGCACCAGTTCATCATGAACCTGCATGATCAACCGGCTGAGCAGCATTTCGGTTTCCAGCCAGTGCTGAACCTTGATCATCGCGAGCTTGATCAGATCTGCCGCGGTGCCCTGCATCGGCGCGTTGATCGCGGCACGTTCCGCACCCTGGCGGCGCATGCCGTTGCTGCTGTTGATCTCGGGCAACCACAGGCGGCGGCCAAACACGGTTTCGACATAACCCTGTTGTTTGGCCTGCTCGCGCGTGCTGTCCATGTAGTTTCTTACGCCCGGATAACGCGTGAAATAGCGGTCGATGTAGGCGATTGCCGCACTGCGCTCGATGCCCAGCTGTTTGGCCAGGCCAAACGGGGACATGCCATAGATCAGACCGAAGTTGATGACCTTCGCATAACGGCGCTGTTCGCCGCTGACCTCGACGGGCGCGACCATGAATATCTCTGCCGCGGTGGCACGATGGACGTCTTCGTTGTTGGCGAATGCCGCTAGCAGGCCCGCATCGCCGGACAGATGCGCCATGATGCGCAATTCGATCTGCGAATAATCCGCCGACACGATACGGCTGCCGGGCGGTGCGATGAACGCTTCGCGGATGCGGCGGCCTTCCGCACTGCGTATCGGAATGTTCTGCAGATTCGGGTCGCTGGAAGCCAGCCGCCCGGTCACCGCCACCGCCT
>JBDTCC010000072.1:0-5989 GCA_039923775.1 Gallionella sp.
TCGACGTTCCAGTCGGTCTCACCGTGGCGAATAAAGCAGATGCGTGTATTCATGGTGTGAATGTTGGGATTCTCTTCGCGGTATTCTACACAATTCGCTGTTGCCACCATTCGCCAAACAGGAATCAATGCGATGCAGGCAACGGCGGAGTAAACTTCCGCATCCATACCACCCCAAATACATACCCAAATACATACCAAGGAGTCAGAACATGCTCAAACTGTATTATGTCCCGGGCACCTGTGCGCTTTGCCCCCACATCGTGCTGCGCGAAAGCGGGCTCGACTACTCCCTGGAAAAGGTCAACCGCGACGACAAAAAAACCGAGGCCGGCAACGACTACAACACGATCAACCCGAAGTCCAACGTCCCCGCGCTGACCATGAATAACGGCCAGATCCTGACCGAGGTCGCGGTGATCGTTCAATACCTTGCCGACCAGGCGCCCGCCAAAAAGCTTGCACCGCCCGCCGGCACGCTGGAGCGCTATCGTCTGCAGGAATGGCTCAACTTCATTTCGAGCGAAATTCACAAAGGTTGCAGCCCGCTGTTCAACCCTAAATTGAACGAAGAAGCCAGGGACGCGTTGACGGCCCGCCTCATGCAACGCATCGACTTCGCCGCCCATGCGCTGGTAGACCGGGAATACCTGATGGGTGTCTTCAGTGTTGCCGACGCCTATTTGTTCACCGTGTTGAGATGGGCGCCGCGCCTCGGGCTGGACCTGTCGGCCTGGCCGCTACTAACAGACTACATGGAACGCATCGCCGCAAGACCCGCCGTGAAAGCCGCGCTGAAGGAAGAAGGGCTTTAGCGGCTATTCTGTTGTTGCAGCCTGATACACCCCTGTGATGCGACAGGCCGGCACAAAAAAAATCCCCCGAGCCTTGCGGATCGGGGGAAATAATCTTAACTTAGGGGAAAGTAAGATTTCACGCTCAGGGAGGAGAAACGTGAAGTAACTTGCGTTACATGACAATAAGATAGGGGGATGTTCAATTAGTTCCACAGGCATGCAAATATTTTTTGATTATTTTTTAATACCGCAATCACGGCCTCAACATCCGCCCGGCCATAGCGCCACGCCGCCCGCTTCCAGATAAGTCAGGTAAACCCGCAGGTCGAATTCCAGTTGCGCGTAATCCGGCTCCATATACCGGCATAGCTGGTAAAAAGCCTTGTCGTGATCGCGTTCCCTGAAATGTGCCAGCTCATGCACCACGATCATGCGCAGAAATTCCGGCGGCATCTCCCTGAACACCGTCGCAATGCGAATCTCGCGTTTTGTCAGCAGCTTTGCACCCTGCACCCGCGAAATGCGCGTGTGCATACCCAGCGCGTTCCTGATCACATGCAGCTTGCTGTCAAAAGCCACCCTGCTTACCTGCCCCACATTGCGCAAACAGGTATTTTTCAGGTCCAGTACATAGTCATACAACGCCTTGTCCGTGCGCACCCCATGCGCCTGGGGATACTTGCCGCGCAGCATATCGGCCAGCCGCCCCTTTTCGATCAGACGCTGCACCTGCTCAATATGGGCGGCAGGGTAGCCGGCAAGATAGTTCGGCGGCAAGTTGGGGGGCATGGAAGAATTTGTGGGTAAAGCGCTGAAGCGGCCAGGCTGGCCACTCATCTATCAATCAATGCACGATATCGCCGGCGTCCAGCAGCACCTCGGCGGCGAATACCTGCTCGGCATCCACCGCGTCGAAGCGGTATTGCTGGTTGCAAAATTCGCAATTCACCTCCACCGCCCCCTGCTCCGCCAGCACCGCATGCACCTCGTCCGGGCCGAGCATCTTCAACATGCGCCCCACCTTGTCGCGCGAGCACGAGCAGCGGAACTCCACGCGTTTCGATTCGAACAGGCGCACATCCTCCTCGTTGTACAGCCTGTGCAGCAGTTCCTCCGCCGGTAACCCGAGCAGCTCACCGTGCGTCACGGTATCGGTCAGCATCGCCACGCGCTGCCACATGTCGTCATCCTGATCGACTGTCGCGCCCAGCCCGCCCTCATGCGGCATCTTCTGCAACAGCAGCCCGGCCGCGCCCTGATCATTCGCCGCCAGCCACAACCGCGTCTCCAGCTGCTCGGAACGCTGCATGTAGTCCTGCAACACCCCGGCCACGCTGTCGCTATCCAGCGCCACGATACTCTGGTAAGTCTTGCCGCTATCGCGCGGATCCAGCGTGATGACAAAGCGCCCGTCGCCCACCATCTGTACGAAACTCAATCCCTCCAGCTCGCCGTCCCACTTCGCCGTGGCGCGCACATTCAGCTCGCCGTTGCACTCCACCACCAGCAGCGACACCGGCCCTTGGCCCTGTATCTGCAGGATCAGCGAACCGTTCAGCTTCAGCATCGCCGCCAGCAAGGTCGCCGCCGCCATCAGTTCGCCCAGCACTATGCGCAAGGCAGGCGGATAGTCGTGCCGTTCCAGCACCGCGCGCCAGGCCGCATCGAGATGCACCAGCTCGCCGCGCACATGGGATTGTTCAAAGAGGAAACGCTGCAGGGAATCGGGATGGGGTTTCATAGTGCGTAATAATATCACGCAGGGTTGGCTGGGTTCGCATGTCAACAAATGTGAGATGTGACGCTGAGCTAGCCCGGGCTACTCTTCCCGCGTATGAATATCAGACCCGCTCTAGAATGAGCGCCATCCCCCTCACTTGGCTATAATAGCCTCGAACCACAAAGGATAGTAGCCATGCGCCCTTCCACAGCTTTGCAAACCCACCGTGAAGCAATCCGCGAGATTGCCCTGCGCCATCGCGTGCGCAACGTGCGCGTGTTCGGTTCCGTGCTGCATGGCGCAGACACCGAAGGTAGCGACCTCGACCTGCTGGTGGAACCCACCTCCGAAACAACGCTCTTCGACATCGGCGCCATCCAGCATGAGTTGAAGAAACTACTTGGCGTTTCTGTAGACGTCCTCACCCCGGGCGCTCTTCCTGACAGCTTCAAGGAACAAGTAATGAGCGAGGCTGTGCCGGTATGAGCAAAGCCGACGCTCTGCGTTTGCCGGAATATCTTCGCCACATACTTGGAGCAATCGAACGCATCGATCATTACACATCGGAGATGGACGAAGACGCATTCATGAATGACACTAAAACTCAGGATGCAGTCATCCGTAATTTCGAGATCATCGGCGAAGCTTCACGTAACATCGAGCGCTACCACAAACAATTCGCCGATGAACATGATTACCTGCCATTAAGCTTCGCCTACGAAATGCGCAATGCGCTGTCGCATGGCTACTTCAAGGTCGATCTGGAAATTGTCTGGAAAACCATCCACTCCAGCCTGCCGACGCTGCACGCGCAGATCAAGCAACTGCTCGAACAAATCCCGTAAGAATCCTCCCTTAACGCCAACGGAAGCATACTGCTCCAGCACCGCGTGCCAGGCGGCGTCAAGATGCACCAGCTCACCGCGCACATGGGATTGTTCAAACAGAAAACGCTGCAGGGAATCGGGATGGAGTTTCATGGTACTGCTTTACAACAAAATATAATCGGCCTGGCGCAAGTCATGCGAAGTCATACCGGAACGGCTTCCCTGAGAACAATGTCGCGGAATTTAGACGGGAGATCGCCGGGCGTAAGCACATCCACCGGCACACCCAGCAACTCCTCAAGCTCAACCTGAAGTGCCCCCAGATTCAGCAAAGTCGTCTCCGGCAACGGATCGACCAGCAAATCCAGATCGCTGCCGCCCGTATCGTCACCGTGCAAAACAGAACCGAACACGCGCGGATTACGCACATGGTTCTGCTCCACCATGCGGCAGATTTCCTTGCGGTGTGAATCGAGTAACTCGGATGGTTTCATTGTTGCGGGCTCCAATATTCCTGAGTGCAATCATACAGAAAATCGCGCAGATCGTGCAGCATAGCGATGGGTGACTTGACCCTTTAGCACAACTAGACACGCTACCGCGCTAAAATGCGAACCCTATCCGGCCATTTGCCGAACTCTCAGGGCCAACTCATGAATGAAGAACGTCTGGAAAACATCGAAACAAAGATCGCCTACCAGGAAGACCTGATCGAGGAACTGAACAAAACCGTCTATCAACAGCAAAAGGAGCTGGAGCGGCTGAAAGCAACTTGTGAATCGCTCGCCAGCCACATCGCATCGCTGTATGAATCAGCGAATGATGGCAAACCCGCGGTGAATGAAAAACCGCCGCACTATTAGCAGTAAAAAATGGCGTGATGGAGGCAGAGTTTGCGAAGCTGAGCAAATTCGAGCTTAGCCCCTTTAATTATGGCGCGTTATACCTGCTTATCTATTCCTGCCATTAATCAGATTGATAATCACCTTTACCATCATCTCCCTCTCATCCGGCTTGCTCTCTGCAATCAGCAACGTGAACGCGACCAGCGCGTTATCGGCAATGCGCTTCTCGCCCACGGTGTTATACAAAAAATCGTGGCGCTGCAGGAACCAGACAAAAATGGCGGCGGCGATTCTTTTGTTGCCATCGGTGAAAGAATGATTCTTGACGATGAAATAGAGCAGATTGACGGATTTCTCCTCGATGCTGGGTTACAACTCCTTGCCGTCAAACGTCTGATAAATCGTCTCCAGCGAACTCCTGAAAGAATCGTCTTCTCATTGCCGAATAGTCCGCCGAGATTTTCCCGGCTGCGCCACAGCCGTATCTGCTGCATCGCCTCATCGTAAGAGATTTTGGGTTGCGCACCCGTGCGCGTGCCCACCACCTGCAAACGCTGGTGATCGTAATCGTCCAGCACCGTCAGCGCATGGCTGTATTTTTCCAGGATCGACAGAATGCCTTGAGATTCCGGAGTTGATAAATCCTTGTTGTGTATCAGCCGGGATGAAAGTGCAATCGCCTGTTTCAGCTCGGCCAGCTTCTCCTGCTGCGCTTCAAGCCGTTGCTTGTTCAGCGCGTAGCCCTGCACCAGGTAGTCTTTCAGGACGCGGTTGGCCCACTGGCGGAAGCGGGTGCCTTCTAACGACTTGACGCGATAGCCGACCGAAATGATGACATCGAGGTTATAAAATTTCACCGGCTTGTCCGAATTTGCAATGTGCAAATTTTGCACATTGCTTTCTTCCGACAACTCACCTTCGTTAAAAGCATTCCTGAGATGCTTGGTAATAACCGACCGTTCCCGCCCGAATAATTGGCTAATTTGCTCCTGACGCAGCCAGACGGTTTCACCTTCCAGCCGTACTTCGGTGGTCATCGAGCCATCTCCAGATTGGTAAATGACGATAGGCACGGCGGAATTTTCTGGAGTGGTCATATCAAAACCTCCCTTGGCTTGGCTGAATTACGGCAACTATCCGGATATTCCGGAAGGTTAGAAAAAGAAATACACAATTTTTTGCACATTACTTGCCCTTCGGCATCTTGGCAGGTTTAGCGGCAATTGTTGCAGTTTTTGTAATGAAAAGCCGCCGCACTATTGACATACAGACTCGCAACCACGATAACGGACTACGACACACATTGCTGTTGAATATTTAAAGACTGAAATTAATCATGCTGAACAAACTGAACAACTTCCTGACTGCGATGATCACCCCCGATACTGTCGTGGTCCGCCCGGAAAATACCCTGCAACTGGCAACTGCCGTGCTGCTGATCGAGATCATGCAGTCGGATGCCGAAAGCACCGGCGAAGAAAAGGCAACGATACTCAACATCCTCAAGGAAAGATTTCATCTGTCTGATAAGGAAGTGGCGCAACTGACCGAACGGGGACACCGCAAGGCAAAGACTGCAAGTGACCTTTATCAGTTCACATCTCTCATCAACCATCAACTGGATAGGTCCGAAAAAGGTCTTATCATTGAATACATGTGGCAAGTCGCCTACGCCGACGGGCATATCAGCGCACATGAAAACCATTTAATGCGCAGGCTGGTTGATCTTCTCCACATTTCACACAGCGACAACATTGCCGCCAAAATGCGTGCAAAGCCTGCCGAACTGAAATAACGCAAT
>JBDTCC010000073.1:0-10517 GCA_039923775.1 Gallionella sp.
GTGACGCGGTTGAAGGTGAAAGTCTGCTTTGCCTTGGTCAGCTCCAGCACGCAGGTGGTGGGTGCCTTGGTTGAAGCAATTGCGCCGGCAAGATGGCCGTCAATATTTCTGGAAAGATACAGCGGCAGGTCGCGACCCTTGGCATCGAGCAGGCCCACCGCAACAGGAATATGAAAGGGCCGGGTGGTTCTTTGTGCTTTGCTGGGTTTACTGCTCTGGCTGAGCGTTAGTTCATAGGTGTGTTTTTTGGCGTCGTATGTGGCTTGCACTTTTAGCTGCGGCGTGCCGGACTGGCTATACCAGCGTTCAAATTGTGAGAGATTGTGCTTGTTGCTGTGCGCCATCGCCGCGCGGAAGTCGTCGCAGGAAACCGCCTGTCCGTCATGCCGCGCAAAGTACAGGTCCATACCCTTGCGGAAACCGTCGCGCCCCAGCAGGGTCTGGTACATGCGCACCACTTCCGCGCCTTTTTGATAAACGGTGGCGGTGTAGAAATTGCTGATCTCCACAACGCTGTCCGGCCGCACCGGATGGGCCATGGGCCCCGCGTCCTCGGAAAATTGCGCCTGACGCAGCCCGCGTACATCATCGATGCGGTTCACCGCGCGACCGCTGTCCGTGCCGACCATGTCGGCGGAAAATTCCTGGTCGCGGAATACGGTGAGGCCTTCTTTCAACGACAACTGAAACCAGTCGAGGCAGGTCACGCGGTTGCCGGTCCAGTTATGAAAATATTCATGGCCGACCACCGACTCGATACCGGCGTAATCGCTATCGGTGGCGATGCTGGGGTTGGCCAGCACATACTTGGTGTTGAAGATATTCAGGCCCTTGTTTTCCATCGCGCCCATGTTGAAGTCGCCCACCGCGACGATCATGAAACGATCCAGATCCAGTTCCAGCCCGTAGCGCTCCTCATCCCAGCGGATGCTGTGCTTGAGCGATGTCATCGCATGCTGGGTCTTGTCCAGATTGCCCGGCTCCACCCACACTTGCAGCAGCGCCTTGCGACCCGATTTGAGTTTGAACCTTTCTTCCTGGCACACCAGCTTGCCGGCCACCAGCGCAAACAGATAGGAAGGTTTCTTGAACGGGTCTTCCCACTTGGCATAGTGGCGGCCTTTGGGCAGGTCGCCCTGTTCAACCAGGTTGCCGTTGGACAGCAACACCGGATATTTTTTCTTGTCGCCGCGCAGCATCACGGTGTATTTCGCCATCACGTCCGGGCGATCGGGGAACCAGGTGATCTTGCGGAAACCTTCGGCCTCGCACTGGGTAAAGAAATTGCCGTTGGAAACATACAGCCCCATCATCGAAGTATTTTTCTCGGGCTGGATCAGTGTCTCGATCTCCAGCGTGATCTCGTCCGGTGCATTGGCGATGCGCAGTTTTCCGTCTGCTATCGTGTAACCACCCTTTAATCTCTTGCTTAGCGTTTTGCCGTTCATACGCAGGGCCACCAGCTTGACGCCGTCGCCCAGCAGTTCCACATCCTTGTTGGGCGATGCACTGTTGCGCTGCATCGTGATGCGCGTGGAAACATGGGTGTTTTCAGGGTCGAGATCGAAACCCATTTCAACGGTGTTCACCCGGTAGGCCGGGGCGGTGTAGTCTTTGCGATGGATGGTGACGGGCGTGTGCTTGGTCATGAGAGATTGATCCCTTTAGTTAAGGAAAGGCTGTCGGCCGTTATTTGAGATTGGTTGAAGCGTTTTTGGCTTTGGGTTTAGCCTTGGCTTTGGTCTTGGTTTTAGCCTTTTTTTTATCTGGAATGGGTACCGGTGTTCTGGAGGTCAATATCTTGCGTATGAATGCGATAAGGCCAATCTTTTCTTTTGCAAGATTCAATACCGTGCAGATGGTTACATCCTGATCAATGCTGCGGGTAGCTTGTTCTTCCGCAGAAAGATATTCATCCAGCTGACTTGGGGTGTTCCCCCCGTTCTTTGTTATTTCGGCCATTTCGTGCCAATCCCTGTAGCCATAGAGCTTTGCAGCCCATTCCTGGCAAGTTGAAAGCTTATTGCTGGGGAACAAGACGCTAAGATGTTGTGCGACTCTTTTGGGGCGGGCCAAACCTGTTAAATAAAAACGCATGCGACTATCTCCTGGTTATGTCGGAGCGCCCACATTTGGAGTAAAGCAACTCTGTGTGGATTGTACAAGAATCAGAGGCACAGCTTCGTTTTTGTCCGTGGCGTGCAGACGAAAGTGACATAATCGGAACCGACTTCAACATCGAATGAAACTTCGCTGAGTTTCATTCGTCTGATACCCCCGTCCCAAAGTACTGCAAGGAGATACAAAATGATCAAAGCGTATGCCGCATTCGAGCCCAAAGGCGAACTCAAACCTTACGAGTATGATCCCGGCGAATTGAAACCACTGGAGGTGGAGATCGACGTTCACTATTGCGGCATTTGCCATAGCGATCTGAGCGTGATCGACAGCGAGTGGGGTCCCAGTTCATACCCGGTCGTGGCCGGTCACGAAGTGGTGGGCAAGATCAGCCAGGTCGGCAGCCATGTCAGGGACCTCGCGGTTGGCCAGATCGTCGGCCTGGGTTGGCACGCGGGCTATTGCAACAAGTGTGGGCTTTGCCACGCGGGTGACAACAACCTGTGCGCCAATGCACAAGCCACCATCATCGGCCATTACGGCGGCTTTGCGGACAAGGTGCGCGCCGCGTCAAACAGTGTGGTGCCTATTCCCGATGGTATTGATCTTGAATCGGCCGGTCCGCTGTTCTGCGCCGGGAGTACCGTGTTCAATCCGCTGCTGCAATTCGGCATCAAACCCACGGACAAGGTCGCGGTGATCGGCATTGGCGGCCTGGGGCACATGGCGCTTAAATTTCTCAACGCATGGGGCTGTGAAGTGACGGCTTTCACCTCGACGGCAAGCAAGAAAAAGGAAGCGCTCAGCCTGGGTGCGCACCATACGCTGAATTCCCGCGACGAGAACGAGATCAAGAGCGCGGCCGGGCGCTTCGACTACATCCTTTCCACGGTCAACGTGAAACTGGATTGGAACCTTTACCTCGGCACACTGAGCCCGCGCGGAAGATTGCATTTTGTCGGCGCGACGCTGGCACCGCTGGATATCAGCGTGTTCTCACTCATAGGTGCTCAACGTTCCGTGTCCGGCTCGCCGGTGGGCAGCCCCGCCACGAACGTGAAGATGCTGGCTTTCGCCAACCTGCACCAGATCAAGCCGGAGATCGAAAAATTCAAATTCACGGACATCAACAAGGCGATCGAAAGACTGAGGAGCGGCGAGGCGCGCTATCGCGTGGTGCTGTGCCGGTAATAATGAATGAGGGGCGCTGTGACATGCGCCCCGAAGGTGAATACGACAAGCCCGGTTGCAGGCGTTCAAGCGTCCCGACCCGGCGCTATCGTTTGGTCACCTGGAAATAGTCTGGATAAAGCCGATCTTTCATTTCTGTTTGGTAAGTCAACAGGGTAAATCCTTCCCGGCCGATGTCAAAGTCATACGGTGCCGGCGATCTTTGTCCGGAGATAATATCAATGATTTGTTCGTTGTTTGCTTTGTCCTTGACCAGGTATTTGTCTGTAGCCCACGATGCGGTAACGGGTGCTTTCTCGGAATTTACTGTTCCCAGGTAAGTTAACGAGAAATCCCTGAAGCGGTATTCAAAGTTTTTGATCTTTAAAAACTTCTTTTCGAGATCGGGAAACAGTAGTGCATCGATATCGACATAAAGCGATGATTCAGTCTCATTTGTTTCCGAGTTAAATCCAGTTGACGGTGTCTTAAATCGCTTTTGATAAATTGCCACTTTCTGGGTTGTGTTGTTGGCACAGTGGAAAAACAAATCAATACTTTCCGCGTCCGGACCAAAAGATACCATCATGTCTCCGTCCGCCGGGATACGCTCAATGCGCTGCATGATATTTTTTACCGCCGTGCTGTCTTCGATCATGACAGCGCTGACGATTTGATGTACTGAAATTGATTTGTACTTTTTGATTTCGAGCGATGTGCATTCTTTGGTGCTGAACCATGGCCTTGTCATTGCTGTCCTTTCGCTATCTGCCAGGCAGGTATTCGATGAAATAATCAGAACCGCCAAAACGAAGACGATTATTTCTTTAACCGATATTTCAGCCCGGGCGCACAATTTACCTATTCCTGCATCAACTGTTGAATCTGCTTTTCCACTTCAGGGTGATCAAACTCACGCCCGCCGATCGCACGAAAACGAACGTTGCCTTTTTTGTCGATGAGGTAGGTGGTGGGCAAACCCTGTACTGCATAGGCGCGAGACACGCTGCTGTCCTTGTCAAACAGGATGGGGAATGTCAGATCAACGCCAAGGTCGCCGGTGAAAGTGAATACCTGGTCACCGCTTTCCATCTGGTTTAGCGCCAGCACGACAAAATCCTTGTTCTTGAAATATTGGTGCAGGCGTTCGATCGAGGGCATTTCCCTTCGGCAGGGCGGACACCATGTGGCCCAGAAATTGAGCAGGACGACTTTGCCGCGATAGTCTTTCAGGCTGAATATTTTTCCATCCATATCTTTCAGCGTAAAGCCCGGTGCCGGTACGGGTTTTGGCAGGGCTGTCAATTGGTAACCCAGCTTGGGTTGTTGGGGCTCGGCCGCCTGTGCCGGGAACATCAGCAGGCAGCATGAAATGATAGTTATGAATTTTAATGGCATGTCAGTTCTCTTCCTTGTGGTTGGGCTGGCTAAAGGGCGGCGGGTGCGCAGCTCATGTTTTCAATTCTCCCCTGATGCTTTTTTCCGTCCAGGGTCCAGGTGTAAATCAGGTCGAACTTTTCATTCCTGTCTATTTTGATCGTGGTGAAACCCTGCTGCCAGTCCCCGATGCCGAAGTCGCCGCTCCCGGGCAGCAGGGTCCATGCAAAGGTGACGCCCGCCTTGCGCCATTCTGCCAGCCACTCATCCTTGGTCTTGACGGAATAAGCCTTGCCGCTTTTATCGACATATCGCCAGTCGGAAACCCGATAGCTCAACTGCTGTTGCGACGTGTTCTGGATGATACTGCCAAACACACAATACCCGGCAATCCGCTCGACCTGATCAACGGGGAGGCCATGCTTGGCGTATACGGCACGAACAAAGTCGGGATTCAGCTGGATGAGTTCTATGCTGAAGCCGTTGTCCTTTACGGTCCATGTCAACAGGCCGCTGGCATCGTTTTTATGGATGGTGACCTCAGCTGCCTGTACCTGTACGGATAGCAGGCACAGGCAGATAATCTTTAGCAGCTGGGCGTATCTCTTTGTTGGCATGATTTGCAATCCATTAAGAAAGGGGAAGGATTGGTTTCATTTTAGACCATTCGGTATCGGGTCAGCTGTGCAGATTGCAAAATAGCAAGTGTGAAGTTGCCGCAAACAGAAAGCCCGGGGCAGCCGGGATTTTTGCTTGTACAATAAACTGCGGCCTGTCCCTGATTTCTTCGAAACTTTCGAACCCGGGACAGGATGTATATATTTCCCCCGGCAAAAATATTTCAGGAGAATCAAGTGGCGACCAAGGAAGAGATGATCGATCAATTTGAAGAATTGTTCAGCACGGCGAAAATGGAAATCATGGCGAACAGGACGGATGTGGCCGGCAACCGCCAACTATTGGGTCAGGTGCAGGGATTTTTCATCGCGATGACAATGGTCCTGCCTATGGATAGCGAAGAGATCGAGTACGTTGAAGGCGGTTTGCGCGCGCTGGAAGAGCGAATCGGCTAACCGGCTTCACCGTCACCCAATTCAGGCGGGAACACACGATTGACCGTGTATATTTCTGGTTTTGAATGTCGGTTCAACTTCGCTATATTTATTTATCTGCCGATTCGCAGCAATAAATATTGCATTGCAACTCTCCTTAACCCACGATGACCTGCAAATAGTACGCGCATGTTGGCTTGTGCTTCTTTCGAGTTGAATTTGCCGGGATTTACTTGTTACACAGGCGGTTTTTCCTCGCCGTATCGGATGATTGCGGCCCGCACTGGCACAATTCCATTTTTGTTCAACATCCGGCTGGATTCTTCTAGCCAGCACATTGCACAACCCACCTCGCGTTTTGCGGGGAGGTATTCTGAATGTCAGGTATGAATTGTCACGCAATCGCCATGATCCTGTTCTGTGCGTTGGCGTACAGTTGGCGCGTGCTTGAAGAGGTATGGTGATGTGCCATGACGATCAATTCATTGCTGTGTCATGCAAGTTAGTTCTCATTCATCTGTTTTTTTAAAGAGAGGTCAATACATCATGTCAAAAGCCAAAGATACCAAGCATTCAGAATCCTCAGCGAACAAGGGCAGTAAACAGTTATTTGTTGAAAAGCGACAAGAAGGTGATTTTGCCGTCAGGAAAGGAAATTCGGAAAGAGCCAGCGATGTACTGCCCACTCAGGCAGAAGCAATTGCCCGCGCCAAGGAATTGAGTCCGGACGCAAAGCCTCTGGTCGAACGTGTCCGTAATACTGACGGCGGCAAACCGAATCAGTGGCGCAAAGTTTAGACTCTGATTTAACCTGCCATATTCATGCGGACACAATGCAATTTGTTTATGGCAGGTAACAGGGAATTAGCTTGATCCTCCTGGTTTTGCATAACAGGAAAAATATGGTCAGTTCGGGTGCGACTGATCTGTTGGAAAATATTCATTTCCGGGACTAACCATGCCTGTTTAAAGAACTGTTATATTCTTCGCCGGTCATTATGAAAGGTGAGCTTATATGAAGTCGATTACATGGGACGGCAAGGCGGTCTATCCATCCAAGATTGTCTGTATCGGCAGAAATTATGCCGAGCACATCAAGGAGTTCGACAACGAACCCAATCAGGAACCGGTCATCTTCATCAAGCCGAATTCGGCTATATCGGACGAAATCTATTCCAGCGCATCGGACTTGATTCACTATGAGGGCGAGATCACTTTCCTGATTGCATCGGGTGAATTGAGGGGCATCGGGTTCGGCCTGGATCTGACCAAGCGGGACCTGCAATATCAATTAAAAACCAAGGGGTGGCCGTGGGAACGTGCCAAGTCCTTTGATCGTTCCGCGGTATTCAGCCACTTCGCCAGTTTTAACGGCGACGTCAGCGGATTAAGGATGGAGCTTTACATCAATGACGCGCGGGTCCAGTTCGGCGATTATGATTTGATGCTGAGCAAGCCGGCCCAAATGTTGAGCGAGTGCAAAACTTTTCTTTCATTCGAAGACGGCGACCTGTTGATGACGGGTACACCCAAGGGCGTGGGCCCGGTGAAATCCGGCGACCGCTACCTTGGCAAGATTTTTGAAAATGACAAGCTGCTCGTGGAAGGTGCGTGGGTGGTGAAGTAGCGGCTTTGGGTTGTCCCGATAGAAGCACCCGGGTGAGAGATGAAAATCCGCATGGCCAACTGACTTATCCAAAAATTGACTTCATCTGAAAAGTATTCAATACTTGAAACAAGTTGGTGGGGATTGAAAAAATATAGTCCGATTAAGGGCATATCCAACTTTCAATCAGTGAAGAGCAAACTGCTAATTGCGGCGCTTTCAGATTTTCGGTCCAATAGCATTGCCCAAATGACTTATTGTTCTGTGGATAACGCCATATGAAAAAATCTGATGTTTGGGATACCGTTCAGGCCTCGCAAAGGGGAAGCAACCGATACCTTGCTCGTTGGAAAGTGGCACTGGTGTTCGACAATGCGACCAACAAGCCGATCTTCCAGACTTTGACGAACGACCTGTCCGCAAGCGGAATATCGCTGCAGTACCATTCAGAGGAAAAGGTTCATACGGTACTGACCCTGCTGCTGGCTCCCCCGCCAGTAGACGGCATAAATCAAAAAATCATCAAGTTGAAGGCGGTGATCATGTCGTCGATACCCTTTCGGGGTAGTTTCCGCCTTGGAATGAACTTCATTCAGGATGCTGAGCTGGATAAATTGCGTGAATGTATTGGAAAGTATGCGCTTTCAGGCGAAAGCCTTCCTTCCGATCCGGAGGGTGATGCGTTTCCGAAGTTGTTTTTTTGACCCGTTTTGCAATTTTGAATTCTCCGGATGATCCGGGCCGAACTTGGGTCAAAGCGCGCGCACTTTGACGTTCTTTCCCTTCACCTTTCCGGCTGACAATTTGCGCACGGCTTCATGGGCGATATCGCGCGCGACAGCGACATAGGTGTTGAATTCGGTCACGTTGATCTTGCCGACCTGTTCACGCGTATAACCCGCCTCTCCGGTGAGTGCACCCAGCACGTCCCCGGCGCGTATCTTCTCCTTGCGCCCGCCCAGTATTTGCAGCGTCACCATCGGAGGCACCAGCGGTGCCTCATCCTCGTCCTTAAACTCTGCCAGTTCATGCCACTCCGGTTCAATGTGCATCATTTGTGCGATGGTGATGATGCGCTGCCGGTCGGTCGGGACGCACAGGCTTAATGCCCAGCCGTTCTGGTCGGCGCGCCCGGTGCGGCCGATGCGATGGATATGCACTTCGGGATCGGGCGTGATATCGACATTGATCACCATTTCGAGTTTTTCGATATCCAGGCCGCGCGCCGCCACATCGGTTGCCACCAGCACCGAGCAACTGCGGTTGGCGAACTGGATCAGCACCTGGTCGCGTTCGCGCTGTTCCATATCGCCGTTCAGCGTCAGCGCCTTGATGCCCCGGGCATGCAGCACTTCCAGCAGCGAGCGGCATTGCTGTTTGGTGTTGCAGAACGCCAGGGTGCTGACCGGTCGGTAGTGTCTTAACAGGTTCGCGACAACCTGCAGGCGCTGCGCATTTTCCACTTTATAAAAACGCTGGCGTATCTTGCTTTCCTCGTGCTGCTCTGCCAGTTTCACTTCCTGCGGATTGCGCATGAACTGGCGCGCCAGTCGCGCGATGCCTTCCGGATAGGTTGCCGAAAACAACAGGGTCTGGCGCTGTGCGGGGCAACGCTTCGCCACGTACGCAATGTCCTCATAGAACCCCATGTCCAACATGCGATCCGCTTCGTCAAGCACCAGCGTGTCGAGCGCTTCCAGATTCAGCGTGCCGCGCTCCATGTGATCCATGATGCGCCCCGGCGTACCGACGACAATGTGCGCGCCGTGTTCCAGGCTGACGATCTGCGGTCGCATGGTCGAGCCGCCGCACAGTGTCAGAATCTTGATGTTGTCTTCGGAGCGGGCCAGCCGGCGGATTTCCTGCGTGACCTGGTCGGCCAGCTCGCGCGTGGGGCATAGCACCATCGCCTGCACTGCAAAGCGGCGCGGGTTGAGTTTGGTCAGCAGGGCCAGCGCGAATGCGGCCGTCTTGCCGCTTCCTGTTTTCGCCTGCGCGATCAGGTCGTGTCCCGCCAGCGTGATCGGCAGGCTGGCGGCCTGGATAGGCGTCATCGTCAGGTAGCCGAGTTGCTGCAGTGTCCCTTGCATGCCGGGCGATAGCGGCTGCGTGCTGAAGGGGAGGCCGCTGCTGTCGGCGGGGGAAGATGAAATATCAGACATGCTTGGATTAGTCCTTGCGCTTTCTGGGATGAGGCACACCCCTGACCAGATCCTTCTTGGAGACCCAGACCGGCTTGGGTTTTTCGATCAACCAGCTGCGGCCCGAGGATCTGGCTTGCTTGTGTTCATTGATCGCGGCCAGCAACAGTTCCGGTTTCACCAGCACGATGGCGTGCTCGCCCTTGAGATGGAAGTCGGCGAGATTCTCCCTGATGTCGTGAATGCGCTCCTGGCTCTTGGCCTTTTTCGACTGACCGGAAAGTATCTGCTGCCCGTCGGGCGTTAGCGCGTAGCCGTCATTCTGCGCGCAGATCAGGCCGTATTCCGAGAGCCGGTAGAACGAATCGGACAATTTTGTTTCGCCCGGAATCACGCCCGCCAACAGTTCGGCCGCGGCGATGATTTCAACCAGCTCAGCCGGCCGGCGCTTGGCGGCGACCGACATCGCCAGTAAAAGTATTGCATCTGCATCGTGGACTGGGTACATCGGGTGACCTTTGAATTGAGTGGTGAAGCGCAGCCGGCAGGGTGGTGGCGCACAATAACCGGATGTGCGCTAGCAGCATATCGCCTGCCGGATGGTGATCTGTATCTTGCCAGGGTGAGATTGTAATGGTTTGCAGCGCAGAATCATAAGGCAATCGTTGCAATGGCCGGTTACAGGCGAGTTGCCGGCTAGAAAATAAATCCGGATCGCAAAATTTTCCGGACAGCTCGTCGATCCTGATCTGCAGGTTACCGGTGCGCGATGCAGTTGTTTTACGAATGGTGACGGCGTCCGGGTAAACAGGCAGGTGACACTCAGTTGTGCCGGCTATTCGGGAGGCGAGGCTGTTCGTAAAGGACGGGCGGTCATCACCCGCGCGCGCAACTGTCCGCACGCGCCTTCTATCTCCTGACCCGCTGAATCGCGCAGCTTGGCGAGGATGCCCTGCTGCCTGAGTGTATGCACCATCTGCGCGGCGCGCCCGGCTGAGGGACGGCGATAGGCGAGTCCGGTCACGTCATTGAAGGGGATGAAATTCATGATCG